>CAYQWO010000162.1:0-7624 GCA_964421095.1 uncultured Syntrophaceae bacterium | reverse complement strand
CCTGAGGGCGGCATATTTTTTCCCCGCCCTCAGGCTGAGCTGAAAGAGCAAGCGCTTGAACCAGGTGGCATCGGACATCAGGATCATGATGGTGGAATAGTATTTCTCCCAAACCCGCGGGACGCCGTAGGCCACGGTCGGCGAGACTTCCCTCATGTTATCTATAACTGTATCGGTGCTCTCGATGAAGTTGACAATTGCCGCATATTTGATGTTCATGAAGATGGTGAAGAGCTGTTCGAAGATATGGCAGAGGGGCAGGAAGGACAGAAACTCATCATTTTCATATACTGGGTTTCCTTCGGACATGGCCCGGGCCATCCAGGTAATGTTGCTATGGGTGAGCATGGCTCCCTTTGGGGGGCCGGTGGTTCCCGAGGTGTAGATCAAGCGAGCCAGGTCGTCGGGCTTGACCTGGGACCAGCGTTTTGTAAAAAGGCCGGGCTCCTGTTTATCCAGGGATTCTCCGAGCGTCAAGAACTCCTCAAAACTCATCACCATGGGGTCCTTGAAGCGCTTCAGCCCTTTAAGATCCCAGACGATGATCTTTTCCAGGTGGGGAGCGCTTTCCCGGAAGCGCAGGGCCTTGTCTAACTGCTCTTCGTTTTCCACGAAATAGAAGCGGGACTCAGAATGGTCCACGACGTACTTGCATTGTTCCCAGCTATTGGTAGTATAGACCCCCACGGTGGTTCCGCCGGCGTGCATGGTCCCCAGGTCGATGTAGACCCATTCCGGGCAGTTTTCCCCAATCACGGAAACGCACTCCCCCGGTTTCAGACCCAAGGAGACCAGGCCTAAACAGACCCTCCTCACCTTTTGATTGTATTCGTTCCAGGTCACGTCATGCCAGATCCCCAGTTTCTTATAGCGAAGAGCAACCCTGTTTCCCGACAACTGGACACGGGATTGGAACATCTGGGGGACGGTATCGCCTGCGGCAAATTTTACCTTCTCCATAGGTTACCTCCTTTCTCACTCTCCTCTCCAGGGTCGTTTACCGGAAAGAGGTGAGGAATTGGCGCTCCCGAGGGCTGAAGGTGACTGCAAAGTTTTCAAAGTTGATCTCGATGAATCCCTTATCGCTTACGGCCGGTTGTCTTTCCTTGCGCAAACGGTAATATTTCGTTACCCATTGGTTGGGGGAAACCGAGTAGCCCCGGGTTTCGATATCAATGTAAGCCCCAGGCTCCGTGTAGACCCGAATGGTTTTAACCTTTAAAATTCCTGAACTGGCCTTCTCATTTTTAATCTTCACCTTGAGGGAAGTTATTCTGAGCGGCGCTTTTTTTGCGGCACCCCTGCCGGATACCTGGACTTCCATCTTAAAGGTGTAGGAACCTTCCTTGAAATTGCTGGCCTGGATGATGGTGAATGCCCAGAGATCGGCAGACAGAAGTAACAGTACGAACAGCATGAATCCGCAGCCTACTGAGGCGATCCGTAAGAACCGAACCATATTTCCTCCCTGCCAGATCGGTCGGAGACCTTCTGCTTTGAATTTTGTCCTGGAAAATTCCCAAATCATTTCCGGTTCACTGAGGCATCTTTTCACGGGATTATGGGAAATTCACAGGAAAAGTCAAGAAACATTTTCTTCCGGGGCGAGATGGGAGCCGGTGGAGCCCAGCAAATTTCGATTCCCCCCCTTATATTGCAGGTGAGGCTGTTCGATGGTCACCATGGTATCTGGCGGGACGTCCTGGGTAATCCAGACATTGCCGCCGATCACGGAGCGGGCGCCGATGACTGTGGGGCCGAGGATCGTGGCGTTTGAATAGATGGTTACCTCGTCCTCGATGGTGGGATGGCGTTTGACGCCCCGGATCACGTTTCCTTGACCATCCTTCGGAAAACTCAGCGCCCCCAAGGTCACGCCCTGATAAATTTTTACCCGATCCCCAATTTCGGTGGTCTCCCCGATGACTACGCCCGTACCGTGATCGATGAAAAAATTTCTGCCGATTTTGGCCCCCGGATGGATGTCGATCCCCGTAACGCCATGGGCGTATTCGGTCATGATGCGGGGGAGCAGCGGCACTCCTTGCACGTGCAGTTCATGGGCCACGCGGTAGACTGTGATGGCCAGGATGCACGGGTAGCCGAAGATGATCTCATCCAGACTCTTGGCGGCCGGGTCTCCATCATAAGCCGCCTGCACGTCGCCAGCCAGGATTTCCCGGATCATGGGAACCTTCTTTAGGAAAACCAAAGCGTCTTTCTGCCCGCGTTCCAAACATTGAGTGCAGAGGCTGTGGAGGCGGCGGCATTCGTGGCGGATCGAGCGGGCGATCTGCGCAGCAAGTTTCTCGAAGGTGTCGTTGACCAGATTGCCGATGTGGTAGCTCAGGGAATAAGCGTCAAACCCCTGGTGGCGAAAATAGCCGGGGAACATGAGATCCTTGAGGTCTTCAAGAATATCGATCACCGATTCCTTCGAGGGAATCATGGCTGTATCATAATGAGCAATCGAGGGCACTTCCTTGCAGCTCTCCACGATTTCATCGATGATCCGGGGGAGTTGCGCCCGGTATTCCTCTTTAATTTCAACATCCACCTCACATTGATCGCCCGTCAGGCGAATCATTTTCTCGTCCATGAATGCATCTCCTCTCTTTCTCCTTTTCTTTCGCTGGAACCTTGGATCGCGCCGGGTCCCCAACCCGGGCCGGTGATCCATCATGATCTAATCGGTCGGC
Organism: uncultured Syntrophaceae bacterium; assembly: GCA_964421095.1. GTDB lineage: Bacteria > Desulfobacterota > SM23-61 > SM23-61 > SM23-61 > CAYQWO01. The sequence continues at coordinate 4,925 of CAYQWO010000162.1, read as the reverse complement.
GGTCCCAAAACGTTTTGGCCTCCCATTGGATGTTTTCGCCGCAATCGCCTCCAGTAGAAAATCAGGAAAAAGACCCCCGATATGGAAACGATCGTTCCTGAGGAAGGCCAATCTAAATAGAAAGCCGCGACCAGCCCGCAGAAAGCCGCAATTCCAGCCAGGATGGCCGAGATGAGCATGGCTTCCTTGAAACTTCTGGCAACCTGGAGGGATGCAGCCGCCGGGATCACCAGCAGGGCAGATACCAATAGGATTCCCACCACCTTCATTCCCAAAACAACGGTCACGGCCGTAAGCATCGCCATTAAGGCATCCAGTTGCTTTACCCGCACCCCGGAGACTTTTGCAGATTCGGGGTCGAAGGTGAGAAAAACAAATTCCTGGTAGAAAAGGGCCACGGCGCTCAGTACGGCCAGGGCCAGGATTAAAGACATCCATACTTCCAGCCGGTCTATGGCCAGGATATTTCCGAAGAGGTAGCCAAAAAGGTCTATGTTGTAGCTGCCCGCTGCGCTGACTAAGATGATGCCCAGGGCCATCCCCAAACTGCTGATGATGCCAATCGCGGTATCCCCGTACAGTCCGGCTTTTTCCTTCAACTTCAAGATTCCCAGAGCGGAAAAGACCGCTACTCCCAGGGCCATCAGAACCGGGGCGACGTATAAGAAAATTCCCAGAGCGACGCCCCCAAACGTGACATGCGCCAGGCCATGGCCGATCATCGCGTCCCGCCGCAGCACTAAAAACACCCCCAGAATGGCACAGGTAAGAGAGATCAAAAAACCGGCCAGGAAAGCCCTCTGCATGAAGGCGTATGAAAGGAGAATTTCCATGGTGGGTTTCAGTGACGGTGGCAAATGAGGTGGTGTTCTCCCCGGAGGAGTTCCTGAACCACCGCCGAGCTGCAGAATTCTTCGTGCGTCCCGTGGAAGAACAGTCGCTGGTTGAGGCAGGCAACCTTGTTCACGTGCTTGGTAATGATCCCGAAATCGTGGGTGATGAGGGCAATCGCCAGGCCTTTGTTCCGGTTGAGTTCGGCGAGCATGTCGTAGAACCGGGCCTGCGTCTCGGCATCCACTCCGGCCGTCGGTTCATCCAGAAACAAAACGTCCGGGCCATTGACGATGGCCCGGGCGATAAAGACCCGCTGCTGCTGACCTCCGGAAAGCTCCCCAATCCGGCGGTTCTTCAATTCCTTCATGTCCACTTGCTCCAATGCCCGTTCAATGGCAGCTTCGTCCTGGCGGGTTAGCAAGCGGGGGAATCGTTTTCCAGGAAGGAGGCCCAAAGCCACGACCTCGCGGACCGAGGCTGGGAAGTAGGGGTCTAAGTGGGTGGCTTTCTGGGGCACATACCCGAGGCGCTGCCATTGAGTGAATTGAGCCACTTCTTGCCCCATCAGGAGAATGCGTCCGCTGGAGGGCTTGAGGATTCCGAGGATAAGGCGGATAAGGGTGGTCTTGCCTGACCCATTAGGGCCGATGAGAGCCATAAAATCGCCCCGAGAAAGAGAGAAAGAGATATCTCGCAGCACCTCCATGCCCTGGAGGCTGAAGGAGACATTCTCCACAGAGATAAGAGGATCATCCATGGCCATATTTTATCCTATCGATTTACTCGCTTGGTTGCAAGGTATTTTTAGGATCGCTTGAACCCTTGGACCCTTGAATCCTAAAACCCCGTTTGTTTGCCTGGGATATTAAAAGATGGACAGGGTAGGGGAATTTCTATAGAATAATTCTTGGAATTTGACATTTTCCCTATTTTCAAAGCGTCGAATTTCCTGGCGAAAAGGTCGGTGGCCTTTCTCATGATCTCTTTTGTTAGGACGGCGGATATTTTTGTGTTTCATCTCATCAACGGGCAGGGACAGAATTCCTTTTTCGACTGGTTTATGCCTTTCATGACCAACCTTAAAAATTTCACCTACGTGTTGTTGGCCCTGGGGTTCTGGATTCTCTGGAGGGAGAGGAAGAGCGGGATTATCTTCGTGGTTTTTGTGGGGATCACGCTGACCATCACTGACCAGTTTTCCAGCCATTGGCTGAAAGACTGGGTGGGCCGGATACGCCCCTGCCACGTGCTCGAGAATGTTCGTCTGCTGACCGATTGTAATACCTCCTATTCTTTCCCTTCTTCGCATGCCGTAAACATCTTCGCTGCTGCCTTTTTCCTTTCCCAACCCCTGAAAAAATTATCTCCCCTGTTCTTTGGGATCGCCGGGGTGGTGGGATACTCGCGGGTCTATATCGGCATCCATTACCCTCTCGATGTCATCGGTGGTGGAGTCATTGGCCTGCTCATCGCCTGGCCGATGCGCTGGCTGAAAGATTGGTTTATGGCCCGGTGGATTCTTCCTCCTCCCCCGGAAGTCATCAAAAAATGAAATTCTATTATTGGACGCAGATAAACGCAGATTGGCAAGATTTAAAGGCGTGAATTCAGGCGTCAGAAGAGAGAATCGAGAATCAAGAATAAGTCCTCCATTGGCAGCCTTTCTGACTGCACTTCTCTGTATTTTTTTGCCTGCAATTGAAGAGGAGAGCAAAGAATTTTAAAAAGTCGTTTCTGCGATTATCTGCGAAAATCTGCGTCCTATATATTCTGTAGAAAGGTGTAAACAATGAAGAGCAATGCGGAAATCGTTGTCGATGCCCTGGAACGCATAGGAACTCGTTATGTCTTCGGATATCCCGGAGGACAAAACGCCCGGTTTATCGAAGCTATGTATGGGAGCGGGGTGGAGTTTGTGCTCGTAACCCATGAAGCCTGTGCGGGCTTTATGGCTGATGTTTACGGGCGTCTCACCGGCAAGCCCGGGGCCTGCCTTTCCACTTTGGGCCCCGGAGCTACGAATATGACCACGGGCGTGGGGAATGCCCTCCTGGATCGGGTTCCGCTTTTGGCATTTACCGCCCAGATGGGCCGATTTTGGAAAGGGCGGACAGTGCAGATGCATGTCGATCATCAAAAACTGTACATCCCGATCACGAAGTGGAGCACAGAACTGATGACGGGGAAGATTTATCCCACTATAAAGAAGGCCGTTGAGGTGGCCCTCGCTGAGCAGCCCGGTCCCGTGCATCTGGATTTTCCCGAGGACATAGCCGAGGGGTTGTCGGATGAGAGCGCTGGGGAATTTATTCCTTGTCCTCCCTCTCCCGTTCCTTTTGATAAGAATTCATTAAAAAAGGCTGAGGAACTGATCCAAAGGGCCAAGTACCCTTTGGTGGCCGTTGGGCTCACCATGAACCGGGCCCGGGCTACCAGGGAGCTCCGGCAGTTTCTCGATAAACACCGCCTGCCAGTGGTCACCACCCTGATGGCCAAGGGGCAGGTGGCTGAGGAAGGATCCTCGCTCGTTGGGGTAGTGGGTCGAGCGCGGAGGGACATCGTTGCCGAATATTACAAACCCGCAGACCTGATCATTGCTATCGGCTATGACCCGGTGGAGTTCAACTATGAAGATTGGGTGCGCAAGGACCTACCGCTCATTCATATCGATACCGTTCCCGCAGACATTGCCAGCGATTATTCGGTTGCCTGCCAAGTGATCGGAGACATCCGCCAAATCCTGGAGGCTCTATCGGATATGCCCAGGTTGCCGCACCGATGGGACCTGGAGGCGCTGCAAGTTCACCGCCAGAAGCTCTACCGCGCTTTGACCCCGGCGCAGGCCAATTTTTCGCCCCACCATGCCCTCCTGGCCATGCGCGAGATCCTCCCAGAAGACAGCCTCCTGGTTGCTGATGTGGGAGCGCACACGCACATTATCGGCCAGCTTTGGGATACGCGAGGGCCGGGAAATTTTCTGGTTTCCAACGGCTGGTCTTCCATGGGATTTGGGATTCCCGCCGCCATTGCCGCCAAACTCTTACTGCCCGATCGACCCGTAGTGGCCTGTGTTGGGGACGGCGGGTTCCTGATGATGGTGGGAGAGATCAACACAGCCGTTCGCCTGCGTTTGCCCGTCATTTTTGTGGTCTTGCGAGATCGCTTTCTCAGTCTGATCAAAGTGAAGCAAACCCGCAAGGAATACCACCGCTATGGCGTGGAGCTCTTCAGCGCAAACTATTCCTCGAGCGATAACTTTTTCGGAGCAAAAGTGATCGTGGCCGAGGGGGAAGAAGAGTTTCGGGGAGCATTGAAACGTAGCCTTGAGGGAAGCCAGCCAGTGGTTATCGAAGCCGTGGTCGATCCCTCCGAGTATGATGTGATCATTTAAAATATTGACAAAAGATAAAAAAAGCATATACTGAATTAAAAGTGAAGCTCTCCGGATTTGGCTTTTCTGGGGAGCAAATCAGACGATCAGGCCTTCGGCCTGATCAATTTTTTTTATTTATAGGAGGTTGGAAGATGGTTTGCGAGGTGATTAAAGTGGGCAGGGATTGCCCCTTCATGACCAAGAAGGGGTGCTCCTTCAACGGAGGGAAATGTTACGCGGTTGTAGATCGCTGCCAGGGTTGCGAGCGAGTTGTTGTATTTCCAGCTGGCCAATACTGCATCGCTTGCCCGGACCCGGCAGCAAAATGGTCTGCTCGAGACTGCAATTTGGCTACACATATCGTTAGAGAAAAAGCCCCTGAAGTTGTCAAAGCTGTAGACCCCCTGAAAGCTTCCAAAAGGAAAGCCGCCGGGAAATAAACCAACTTCGGCAACTGCCTGATTTCCCCTCAAGGATGGGTTGAATTCGAAAGCGCTGAGCGCTGACTGCTCTGTTGCCACGGGAATCTCTCATCAATTCCCTCCCCTTGGCGGGGGCCTATTCTCAAAAGTTATCTCCCCTCTCCCCTTGGAGATTGTGGCGCAAATCGTTTTCCATCAGCCGGGGTTCAGGGGTGAGCGCCGCAGAATCGGCGGGAATAAGCCAGCAATGAGGGGATTGCTTGTAGTCCGCAAGGGTAATGTCGGCGACTTCTTGA
>CAYQWO010000161.1:494-7626 GCA_964421095.1 uncultured Syntrophaceae bacterium | reverse complement strand
CTATTCAATTTCCACCTTTGTGCCTACAATCTTTATGATCCACCAGCTCAGCAAGAACGTGGCCGTGACCATCGCGACGGTAATCCCGCTGGAGAAGCCAAGATAGGAGAAGTTAAAAGCCTGGATGAAAACGTAAAAGTTGGTAACTTCTGTTACCGTCCCGGGGCCTCCATACGTGAGGATGTAGATTAGGGGAAAGGCCTTGATGCTATCGATTAACCGAAAGAGGCCGGAAACCAGAAGCGCCGGTCGGAGGAACGGAAGAATGATACAAAGAAAGAGTTGCCAGCTGTTGGCTCCGTCGATTCTGGCAGCCTCGATAGGCTCTTCGGGCATCATTTGCAGCGAGGCTAGAATCATGAGCATGGTGAAGGGAAACCATTCCCAGACATCCGCTATTATGATGGACCAGAGTGCTAAATCGGGTTCCGTGATCAGGGATGGGGCCGGAAGTCCAACCGACCGGAGAGCCCAGAGAACCGGGCTTATATCCGGCGTGTAGAGCACCTTCCAGATAATGGCCACGACAATGGGGGGTAAGACCATGGGAATGAGAAATATCGTCCGGCAAGCCTCAAGAAACTTTGTCCGTATGTTCAGCAGAAGGGCAATGGCCAACCCCGCCAGAAGCTGCAGGCTTACTGTAGCCAGGGAGAGTTTTATCTGTACCCACACTGAGTTGTGGAATCGTTTATCTTGAAGCAAAAATGTATAGTTGAAAAATGGCCGGGAGAAATCCCCTATGGTTTCGGGGAGGGTAAGATTCAGGGGGGTAAAACTCGTGACCAGGAGAAAGAGCGTCGGCGCTACGGTGACAGCTACTAGAACGGCCAGCGACGGGAGAAGGTATAAACGATAGGCCCGTCGCTGGGTTTGATAACGAGTTTTCGCTGCAATTCTGGCGGGAACCACCGTCTCAGCGACTGGGATTGATTTTGTTTTAGCCTGATCCATTATTTCAGCGGAGGCTTCCTCTTTTCCAGGGTCCACTACCTTAGATATCTATCTTAACCCCCGCCTTCTTCAGGTCGGCAATGGCCTCGGCTTGGGCTTGCTTCACGGCCTCTTCGGCCGACTGCTGGTTGGTTGCGATGCGCTCGATGGCCTTGTTGATCTTATCCCCCACCTGCGGAAATACCGGTACGATGCGGTATTTCATATAACCTGTTCTGCCCCCAAGCTCTAAGACCCTCAGGTAGAGGGAGGCGATATCCTGCCCTTTATGGGTCATATTCCTCTTGTATTCGGGGCTGTTGATCACGGACCTGCGGCACACGGCAGAGTAGCCTTTTTCCACCGCCAACCGCTTCACCATTTTCTTGCTCAGGGCCCACTTGATAAATTCCCAGGCCGCTTCTTTATTTTTTGCCCCAAGAGGAATGCCAAAACCATGAGAGTTGATACAGGGAAATGCGCCTGCCGGGCCGGCGGGCATGAAGCCAAACCGGACTGTTTCGCGGACCTGGCTCTTGTCCGATTTGGCCAGGGGGACCTGCCAGGAGATGCTCTGGGTCTGAATGTTGGCTCTCCCCTGCAGCATCGCCGTATGGGCCTGATCCATGGTATAAGAAAGGGCGCCATCAGGGGCATACTTTCTCAGCAGGTTGGCGTAATACTCGGCCGCCCTGGCTGACTCGGGAGTATCTAAGGTGGGAGTCAGGTTTTCCGGTGGATCTTTGAAAATTTTCCCTCCCATCCCCATAAGGTACGGCGGCCAATGCCAGTGGTGAAGATTATCGTTGACGAAAGCCTTGACTCCTTCTTTGTTATTTGTTGCCTCACATACCTTAACCAAATCATCGAAGGTTTCCGGCAGCTTCATCCCTGCTTTCTCAATGATGTCCCCCCGGCTCGCTGCCATGATCATCGCTCCCGCTTCCCAGGCAAAGCCATATCGGTTTCCTTTGGAATCAACCAGGCATGACTGAGCTCCGGACACGAAATCATCAGGCTCCCAAGCTGGCTCCGTTAGGTTGGGGTCTTTAAGGAATGGCTCCAGATTTGTGAACCACCCAGCCCCAATCCAGCGACCCGAATAGATGAAGGTAATGTTCAAAAAATCCCAGGCTCGCCCCTTCGTCGAAAGCTCCAGGTCAGCTCGCTGATTATAGATGGGGAAGGCGGGCAGCTCCAAATTAACCTTCATGCCGGTCATTTCTTCGAACTCGGGAAGATACTCTTTTAGACAGGTGGCATGAAAATGCTGAAAGGTGGCGCCATTAATGGTAACGCCCTTAAACTTTTTGGCCTGGCCCAAAACAACTGGAGCTTTGAGGCCTATGGATCCGAAGGCAACGGTCGTCGCCGCCGACTTTAAAAACGTGCGCCTGGTCATCTTGCCATCGAGTTTTTTGTTCTTCATGGTATTTCCTCCTTTTAAAAAGATGAGAAACCCGTGATTAACTGGGCTGACATGGGCAAAAAAGAGATTTTGGGCTGAAACGAAAACAAAGCCCCAATCTTAATTATGACCCAGTGAGTGCAGAGTAGCTTAATCGGTTTCAGAAAAATGCAGATCTTTAGGTTTGCAGATGTTTGGTAGAGGGCGAATTTTAATGGATTGCGCGCCTTCGGACATCCATAAAAAACCCAATCTCCCATGGACTTAGCTCCTATTTAAATCCATTGGCAAATCGGTTGATTTAAAAGCGCTTTTAGCCATTTGGAAAAACTGCCTTCTTATATACAGGATATATTCCTTTGTCAATAGAAATTAGAGTTTTTCGGTATTGTTACCAAGAAGCGGAGAAACAACAATAAAATCAATTGATTAAAAAATTTAATTTTTTCATTATTTAGAATGCGGTTGGACAATCCAAAGGAGTTTAAAATCCTTCCTTCGCACCAGCTGGGGATATTGAACCTAAAAACGCCTGAAATAGTACCGGTAAAATGGCTGTCATCTTTTGTCAGCCAGTTAGGAAAAGGTTCAGGGGCAAGTAGCAAAATTTCCTGTTGACAACTTTTTTTGTTCTTGTTATGTAGGACAGGATGTTCTTGTAAGCCCTGTGCGTCCATTCCCTGGAAACCAGTTCTCGTTGGGAAGAAGACATTCTTTAAACTAAAGGAGGAAAAAAGGTTACTACCTGGGCTAACCTTGATCCACCTGACGGAGAGAAATTGATTGCTTCCCGGAAGAAAGGAATCGGTATGCCGAAGGTGAACATTCAACATGTGCAAGGCAAGCAACTCCTGATTACGGGCCGGGTCCACGCCGTGATTGGCGATCAGCCAGTGGATAAGGGAGGGACGGACCTGGGCTTCACTCCTACTGAGCTTTTACTATCGGCCTTAGGTTCCTGTATGGCCTTTAACTTACTTGCTTATGCCCAACTCAAAAACTTCAAGATGCAAGGATTGCAGATTGAGGTGGAAGATGAGGTGTCGAAAGGCCCTGAAAGGGTCAGTAAAATAGGCGCTAAGATTATTATTGCGGGGGACTTGACGGAAGAGGAATTAACTCGCCTCCTCCGCTCGGCCAAGAGCTGCAAGATTCATAATACCCTGAGCGCCACTCCTGTCATTGAAGTGGCTCTATCAAAGGTGGGCTAACCGCCATAACCCTCTCCCCAAGGATAGAGGGGAGATAACTTTTGACAATACGTAAGATTAAGAAAGGAGGAAGTCATGAAAAAAGGATTCTGGGTTATCATAACAGCTATCGCCTTGGTTGCCGGGATGGGTATTATTTTCCCCAACTTCACAAAGGCGGCTTATCCTGAGATGGCCGTGACATTCATCCATGGTTTCCCCGGCGGAGTTACAGAAATAACTTCGCGATCCCTCGCCGAAGCAGCCAAGAAATATTTTCCCAAGCCCATCGTCGTGGTCTGCCGGCCGGGAGCCGCAGGAACCATTGGAGCGGCAGAAGTCATTCAATCCAAGCCCGACGGATACACCATCGGGCTGGGGCCGGTGGCGGTCTTGACCGTCCAGCCCCACCGGACTAAGCTTCCTTACGGGTCTCCGGAGGACTACACCCCGATCATGAAGCTGGTTAACATCCCTCTCTGCCTCAGCGTGAAAAGCACCGCCCCCTGGAAAACCATCCAGGATTTCGTCGCTTATGCCAAGGCCAACCCGGGCAAGGTCCGCGTGGGGCATCCTGGGATCGGAACCATTCCCCACCTGGACATTGAACTCTTAAAGATGACGGCGAAGATTGATTTCATCAGCGTGCCTTTTGCTGGCGGCGGCGAGAGCGTGCCGGCTTTGGTGGGAGGCCATATCGATGCCGTCTCCCAGCATCCTGGAGACGTCTTGCCCCAGGTCCAGGCTGGGAACGTAAGAGTCCTGGGGGTCTTCGAAGAAAAACGGAATCCGCTCTTCCCGGATGTCCAGACTTTTAAAGAGGCCGGCTATGATATAACCCTCGCTGTGTATTTCACAGTCATCGGGCCCAAAGGTCTACCGCCTCATATCGTGTCCACGCTCCATGATGCTTTCAAGAAATCCATGGGGGACCCCGCCTTTATAAAGCCCATTGAAGCCGGCGGCTTAATCATTTCCTATGAAGGCCCGGAGGCAACCAAGCAACGATTGATGCAGGATTATGAACGGAACAAAAAGTTCATAGATATACTCAGACCAAAGGCCAAGTAGCTTTGAATGTAGCCCTGGCTTTCACATACTTCTGCTTTCTTCTGCTGGGAGGAGTGTATCTGATCGGAAGCCTCCAGATCCCGTTGGGATCGGCTGACCAACCGGGGGCGGGGGTTTATCCTCTCCTGATCGCTATCACCCTGATCGCCTTTAGCTTCCCCTTGTTCACCCACTCCCTTAGAAAAGGATTGCCCAAGGAGCAAGGGGAAGCTTTCCCCAAAGGTAAAAATCTGAAGCGCGTTTTGTCCGTGGCCTCGGCCCTCATCATCTTCGCTGTTCTTCTCAAACCCGTGGGATACGGTATTTGCAGCGCGGGTTTGATGGGGGCAATCCTGAAGCTCTTGGGTCTGAAGAGTTGGGGGAAGATCATCCCGATCTCCATCCTGACAGCGGCAATTTCCTACTATTTCTTTTTCTTCCTGGACGTCCCTCTGCCGCGAGGAACCCTTTTCTACTGAGATGGACTCCCTCCAGGGTCTGGCATACGGGTTTGGCGTAGCCTTCAGCGGCAGCAATCTCCTCGCCTGTTTTTTCGGTGTATTGGTGGGGACGCTGGTGGGAGTCTTACCCGGCATAGGCCCCATCGGAGCCATGGCCCTCCTGATCCCTTCCACCTTTGCCCTCGGGCCGACCGCAGCCCTGATCATGCTGGCGGGGATTTTTTACGGGGCCATGTACGGCGGATCAACGACGAGCATCCTGGTCAATGTTCCCGGGGAGGCCGCCTCGGTCATAGCTACCATTAATGGTTATCAGATGGCCCGTAAGGGACGAGCCGGGGCAGCCCTGGCGGTCTCTGCCGTGGGTTCATTCGTGGCGGGAACACTGGGAATCCTGGCCCTCATGTTTTTTGCCCCCCCGCTGGCCAAGGTGGCCGTGGAGTTCGGCCCTCCAGAATATTTTGCCCTGATGTTGACGGGCTTGATCTCCCTGTCCCAGCTTGGAGGAGGGGGCTCGCTGGGCAAATCCTTTCTCATGGTGGGATTGGGCCTGCTTCTGGGCACGGTAGGGATGGAGCCGATCTCCGGGCTACCGCGCTTCACTTTTGGACAGCTACAGCTGACCCAGGGAGTTGCCCTGGTGCCCGTGGCCATGGGCCTTTACGGGATCGCAGAGGTGCTGGTGATCGCCGAGCGCATTACCGGTATCCCAGACATGATCAAGGTCAAGCTCCGCGAGCTCTTCCCCACCGCTGCCGAATGGAAAAGGGCCTTTCCGCCGATGATCCGGGGAGCGGGTGTGGGGTTCTTTTTCGGGCTGATTCCGGGGCCGGCAGCCATCCTGGCCACCTTCTCTTCTTATACCATCGAAAAGAGGATTTCCAAGCACCCCGATGAATTTGGCAAAGGGGCGATCGAAGGCGTGGCCGGACCAGAGGCCGCCAACAACAGCGCCATGGGCGGAACGATGGTGCCCCTTTTGGCTTTGGGCGTACCCTTTGACCCGGTAACGGCCATCCTTCTGGGAGCTCTGATGATCCATGGCATCCTCCCTGGACCGCTCCTCTTGCGTCAGCACCCGGAGATTTTCTGGGGAGTCGTGGCCAGTATGTACATCGGAAACGCCATGCTTCTCATTCTCAACCTTCCCTTGGTGGGTGTTTTTGCCAGCATCCTTCGCCTGCCCCAGCACCTGCTCATGGGTTTTATTTTGATTCTTTGCTTGGTGGGCACTTACAGCGTGAATAATAGCTTTCTGGACATTTACATCCTCATCGGCATGGGTGTGATAGGATACGTTTTACGTAAACTCAATTTTAACCTGGCCCCTGTGCTCCTGGGACTGGTCTTGGGGCCGATGTTCGAAAAGGCGCTGTGTCAATCGCTGATCATGTATCGGGGGGACGCCTGGGCCATGATTAGCCGACCCCTCACTGCCGCTCTGCTGTTGATTGGCGTTGTCATAATCGTTTTGCCCCGCTTGTTTCAATTGTTTAAGGGAAAAACAAGAACTTCTTAAAGGATTTGGATATTCATGGGTCATGGGCCTATCCACCCGTCTTCTTCGAAAAAGCTTTGGCTGTTCTCTCTCGAACCCCCATCCCGGTAGAGAAGATGGTCACCCACAAGCTACCGCTGGAGGAGTTGCCCAGGGCTATGGACCTGGTCGGCGCAGAGGGCGTAGGGAAGATCGTGATTCAACCCTAATAAGAGGGTGTTAGCGTCCGCTTTGTCCATTTTCTCCTTGGACCTTAACTCTCTTTTTTTAAGCCGGCAGGCTCCAGAAATAATTTGCCATCAGGTTCTTATTTCTCTTTCTCCCTCAGGCTCTGGTTTTAAGTTTTCATCGAATTCGGAGATAGTCAGCACCCATCCCAGGCATCTACCTATATTCTGAAGGGCGAATACGTGCAGGTCGTGGCCATAGGCGCTAGCGACGCAGTCTGAGATTACGATTAGCTTAAACCCCCGGTTTACGCTTTCAAAAGAGGCGCACAAAACGCAGGTATTGGTGTTAATGCCAATGATCACCACGGTGTCAACTCCCAATGTTCTGAGAAGATGCTCCAGATCCGTTCCCAGGTATGGGC
>CAYQWO010000161.1:0-484 GCA_964421095.1 uncultured Syntrophaceae bacterium | reverse complement strand
GGTATGGGCTGTACGTCTTCTTGTTATTTATCACGTAATCATCCGGGCCCGGGGCAACCTCTGGCATGATCTTGGGCTGCCACCAGCCTTCTGCTGGCCCAGGTTTGCCCCCCCAACTTCGTTCTTCCGGTTCCAGTTTCTCATTAATCATCCGGGCAGGTCCACTGAAGGGGTTGAACCTCCTCTTACTCTCGATCGGTCGGAGCTGAAAGATCACGTGGATGATGGGGATTCTGTATTCCCTAACGATCTCTATAAGCCTCTTGGCCTTCGTCAGGACCCTTTTACGTTCATCCTCGGGGACGAGCATGGTGGCAACTCCCGGGTCCAGATGTCCCTGGTGCATGTCTATGGCTACCAGTGCGGTAGTCCGAGGGTTTAGGCATAACTGTTCCTTCATCGCTTCAATAAACTTACTCCGATCCAATATTTTTGCTTCCATTTTCCCTCCTAATTTTGAGCGAGAAAATCTCCGGACCTACCC
>CAYQWO010000160.1:0-7650 GCA_964421095.1 uncultured Syntrophaceae bacterium | reverse complement strand
GGATGGCCGAGATGTAAGCTTTCACCAGAATTCTGAGAAGTTGCCAGCGGGAATATTCCTGGCCGAATTTCCCGGCAGCCCCCCGGCCAGTCAAAGCCCCATAGCCCTGCAGGAGAAACCGCCAGCAAGTGTAGAAAGGACTCTTCAGGAGCAGCGACAGGGGAAAATATTTTACTGCGATCCAGACCCGGTTTCTTTCCACGTAGAACGCCTTCAGCGGGGAGTATGAACCACTGGATTGGGAATACCGATGGTAAACAACGGCCTGGGGGATGTAGAGACATTTCCACCCCGCCAGTCTCCCTTTCAATCCGATGTCGGTATCATCCCCATAGGCGAAAAAATCCTCATCAAAAAGGCCGATTTCTTCCAGCATCTCCCGCCGGTAGAGGGCGGCGCAGCCGCTGGGGAATAGAACTTCCTCTTTTGCATTAAACTGGCCGTGATCCTCTTCCAGCCTTCCTCGCCCCCGGTTCAGTCCATCCCGAAAGATTAGATGGCCGACATTATCGATGATCCTGGGCCTGCCCTGAAGATAGATTTTTGAGGCCAGCATGCCCGCCCGGGGGTCCGCTCGCGCCGCTTTCACCAACTCTTGAAGCCAGTCCGGGTCTGCTTGGGCATCATTATTCAGCAGAGCGATGTACTGACCACTGGCCGCTTTGATCCCCTGATTGTTCCCCCCCGAGAATCCCCTGTTTTCTGCGTTTCTCAGGATGCAGGCAAACCCCGGGAATTGCGACTCCATGAACTCGACGGAGCCATCTGTGGAGCCATTATCCACAACGATGACTTCAAAATCAGGGAAAGTCTGACGGCCCAGGGAATCCAGGCATTCGCCCAGGTACTCCCTTCCGTTCCAATTCACCACAATGACCGATACCAAAGGCTGAAGCGTGCGAGACAATCTTGCAGGCCTTTTCCAAAGATTCTATGCGCCCAAGAAGATACGTCGTCCTAGGGCCTTATGTTTGAGAAAATTCTTCTGCGCCTCCTGACTTTTTTCCTTCCATCCTTTTTTCTCATACAGCCGCACCAAAGCTTCGTGGACCGGCACAAATTCTGGTTCGAGCTTTGCTGCTTGTTCCATGTAAGATATGGCTCTGTCAATATCCCCCTCTTTTTCATAAAAATTTCCCAGACTCGAGTAAGGCCTGGAATAATGAGGGCGCTCTTTGAGAGCGAGTTGCAACTCCTTGATGCCTTCTTCCTTACGTCCCTGCAGCAGGTAGACAGCCCCCAGGTTGTTATGCCCTTCCGCCGCAAGTCGGGGGCTCAGGGCGATGGCTTTTTCGAAAGCCAGGCGCGCTTCTTCCAGCTTCCCCTGATGGAAATAAATATACCCGAGATTCAGGTAAGGTTCACCGCCCTTGGGATTAAGCTGGGCTGCTTTTTTCAACTCTTCGATGGCCTCAGCCGTTCTTCCGGCCTGGTTTAATCCTACCCCCAGCGCAAGATGAGGCCGACTTTTATTGGGTGATTTGGCGACCGCATCTTCCCATAAAGTCCAATAGCTGGTCCAGGTGAAGTTTCGCACAACGGTGGCAAAGCCATAAAGTTCCACCACCAGGGCGCAGAGGAAGAAAAAAATGATTTTCCTGGCCCGATTCCCCCCGCACACCTTCACCCGAAAGATCCACTCTGCCGCCAGAGCCATGATGACCGCATACCCCACAGAAGGCAGGTAGAGCCAGCGGTCGGTAATCACATCTTGCAGAGAGACCAAGCTGTTCGTCGGCAAAAGGTTTATGGCAAACCAGAGGGCAAAAAAACCAACCGACCGGTAGACTCGCGAAACCTTCCAGATGATGAATCCCAGCGCTGCCAGTATAAAAATAGAAAGAATGACTTCACCTTCGAGCAGCGAATGGGAGATGCGAAAATCATAATCCACATTGAGGTTTAAAGGGACGACCAGGGTCGCGAGGTAGTGAACCCAGGCCCGCAGTTGCGTGAGGAAGTTATCGTAAAGCGGCCGGAGGGGCTGAGAATTATATTGCAAGGAGCCAAAAAAATGGACCCGGATCATTAGGTAAATGGCCGTAAGGCCAAAGTAAGGGAGCAGGGAGAAAATCCACCTTTTCCGCGTTCGCCCCAGAGGAAATAATATATTGAAGACAGCCAGGATGAGGAGGAAAGTGACCGCCGTCTCCTTAACCAGTAAGGCGCAGGCATAACTAAACGAAGATAGGAAAACATGATGGACCTTTTGGGTAAGTCCGTATTCCATATATGCCCAGAAGGCGGTCAGGAAGAAAAAGGCTGTCATCAAGTTGGACCGGCCTGTGATGTAAGTTACCGATTCAGTCTGCAGGGGATGGAGAGCAAAGATTAAGGCCGCGAAAAGGGCCGTTAGTTGCGCCCTTCTTGAGTTTATCTCTCCTTCAGAAGAGGAAATGTGGAAAAAACGAAGAGTGATACAGAAAACAAAAAAGGCGCAAAGGGTGTGCAAAAAAAAATTTATTAAATGATACCCAAAAACATCCAACCCTCCCACGGCATAATTCAAGGCAAAGGAGGCCATGAGAAGCGGGCGGTAGCCGCTGGTCTCGCGGACCGTACCACTCCCCAATTGCGGATTCAGAAAAAATTGGTGGTAGTTGGCTGGATCTTTTATGGCCGGGTTTTGCAAGATGACATGAAAGTCATCGTATTGAAAAGAATTTTGAAAAGAGTTGGAGTAGACCAGAAGAATAAGGAGCGCTATGAGAAGGAAATAGAGACCATTTTTTTGGGGAAAGATGGCCATCCTCGATTTATAAAAAAAGGGGAGGGAAAATCCCTCCCCCCTTTAAAGGTTTTACAGAACGGATCGTACTCCCGATTACGGCGAGATGGCCCCCGTCGAAGTCACCGTATAGGTTGAAGCGTTTGAGGCGACGTTGGGGTCATACTGAGCGGTCATGGAGAGGCCCGCCATAGTACCGTTGGCAAGGGTGAAAATCACGCCCGTCGATTGCCTGTATCCATAGTTATTCAAATCAGCATAACCGGCTATAGTACCCGCAGGACTATCGGTGAAGTATGCCTGGGATGCAGTATAGGCGTTTTTCAGGTCAGATTTGGCCGTGGCGTTGTAACCCCGGAGTCTGTAAGCGGTAAACTGCGGGATAGCTATGGCCGCCAGAATTCCGATGATGGCAATGACGATCATCAGCTCGATCAACGTAAAACCTTTGCTCTTTTTCCTTAACTTCCTTAGCATTTTAACCTCCTTTTTTAATATTTAACCCAAGAACTTTCTCCTGCTCACTGCGATTGCCTTAATTTCCTCCCCCTCCACCTCCTTCCCTTTCCTCTTCCGTATTTCCTGCAATTATTTTGCCAATTTCCCGCAAGATCGGAAAGAGTTCAATAAGCTTTTGATAATTAAAATGTTTCTAAAAATTTTAGACCTTCTCTCCAGCAAAATTATTCCTGAAAATTTGATTATTTGGACAAAAATTGTCAATCAAAAAGTATTTTCTGTCACTTTTTGAGGTTCCAAATTACTTCTACAAGGATAATGAATCCACCACAGCCCCATCGGCCATGATTGTATAAGTCCCACTCAAGGAAGTATGGCTGCCCGTCACATCGCCAGCTGAGTTTACAGAGACCGTAACCATTGCCGACACCCTTGCCGGAGGATATTCAGCTATTGCGCCTGGTCCAGGCCAGCTCCCCTGAGGCGGAGCGCCCCCTAAGTTTTCAGCGATATATGCCTGCACCGCAGTATGGAGGTTTTTTGTATCAGACCGGACCGTGGCCATGAAACCCCTCGCTCGATACATCTGATATTGGGGTACTGCGATGGCCGCCAAAATCCCGAGGATCGCGATCACGATCATCAGCTCGATCAATGTAAAGCCCTTTTGCTTGGGGCGAAATTTCCTGGACACCTTATTACTCCTTTTTATGAATTTTTAGAAGGAAAAATAAATTTCACCTTTGAGAATAACTTTTTTAGGCCAATCATTACTTTCGAGCGCAGGCAATTTTCTTGCCAACCTTAAAAAAAATAAGAACTGAGCCTCTGGAAAAACCGCCTGTTATGGAAATTCCTAAAAAAATCTTTTCTGATAAGATATTAATCTTATTGAATTTTTAATTGATTGCCGGTTATCTTTGGCAACAAACTCAGGGAGGGAGTCTTTCAGGAAATTTCCTGGGGCTTAATATTTCTCGTAGAGGAAAACGCCTGGGAGGTTTTCAAAAAAATGACAGAACACGTCAATTGACGGGCATTTAATGTTAATTGATTGGTAGAATTATAGTAAAAGTGGTTCCCCTCCCCGTTTGACTTCGAACCGCAATTCTTCCCCCATAACTTTCTACGATGCTGTGTACGATGGAAAGGCCCAGTCCGGTGCCGTTTTCCTTCGTCGTAAAAAAGGGGTCGAAGATCTTGTCTATTTCATTTTCTCCAATTCCAAATCCAGTGTCGCTGACGGAGATTTCCCCCCGGGCCGGCTCACCAAATAAAGCCGAGGGAGGAGAGAAGCGGCGCAATTCTACCCGGAGTTCTCCTCCCTGGGGCATGGCCTGGGCAGCGTTGATGAAAAGGTTCCAGAAAACCTGCTTGATCGGCTGGGGATCTCCCCGCATCGAAAGCTCATCATGAAAGTTAGTAACGAGACGGATTCCCGGATGGCAATCCGGGCTATTGGCAAATACCTTCAGAATGTCCTGCACGACTCCATTCAAGTGGAACAGGTCTTTTCCCGGCGAACTAGGCCTGGCAAACAACAAAAAATCGGCGATCAGGGAGTTGAGATGACCCACTTCCCGCAGGATGATACCCATGAGGTGTTGATGCCGGGGCGAATTTCCCATTTCTTCCTTCAGGATCTCGATCGAGCCGCTGATGGAAGCCAGGGGATTTCGCACCTCATGGGCCATGCCAGCGGCCAAGGCCCCGATGGCCGCCAGGCGGTCGGCCCGTTTCAGGTCTTCTTCCATCTCCCGAAGTTTGGTCAGGTCCTGAAAGATTAGGATGCTGCCGATCTCCTGATCCCTGGAATCCTTTAACGGGGAGCCGGAGAAACCCAAGGCCAGCATCGTCCCGTCCTTTTTCTGGAATTTCGCCTCGCACCGGGAAAACCGGAGTTTCCCCCAACCTTGCTCCGGGAACCATCTATTGGACTGGCACCAATCCAGAAGCTCGGGGAATAGAACCCCGATCTCCTCCCCGTAGACCTCCTCCAATCTATAATCGGTGATCTCCTCCGCCGTGCGATTGATAGAAGTGACCCGCCCGGCGTCGTCCACGGTGATCAATCCGCTGGTGACGTTTTGGACGATGTGCTTGTAGAGCCTTTCCAATTCCTTGTAATCGATCATCCGTTTTTTTAACTCTTCGTCCTTCTGGCGTACTTGCTCCGAAAGGTAAGCGCTCAGGATGGCCACAAGGTAAAAAGCCACCATGTTCATGGCGATCAGATAAAAAACGAAACTGCTCCGGAAGGCCAGTGGTGGAAGAGCGCGGTTTCCCAAGGGCACGATCACCTGGTAAAATTCCAGGTCCAGCAAAGTCCCGTAAAGAATGCTGCTGGCCGAAGCCACCAGCAGCCCCCCTCTACGGTAGAGGATCGTGCTGGCGCTGAAGATGGACAGAAGGTACACCCAGGAGAAAATGGACTCGATCCCGCCGGTGAGGTAGATCAGCAGGGTAACAAAGAAGACATCGCCCAGGATCTGCCCGTACGCAAAAGCCTTGAGGCGTTTGACCCACCGGAGCAGCAGAGCATAAATGAGGGTCAGGGCATAGGTAAAACCGATGAGCAAGTAAAGGTAAACCGGGGGGGCATATCGTAGGACTTGGCTCTCTTTGATCTGGAAAATGGCCGTGGCCCCCAGGAGCACCGTGACCACCACGGCCCGGAAAAACATAAGCCACTGGATTTTCGAAAAGAGGGTATCGGTTAAACCCTCTTCAGCCTTCCGGCCCTTCACCGCAACCTCATTTTCAGGTCAAAAATCCAACCACTATTTGCCACAGAGATCCCTGGGAACACAGAGTCGTAAATACAAAGAATCCCAAGTCGTAAGGGGTTTCCGAATAGACGAAAATCCCCCCTCGCCCCCCTTTTGCAAAGGGGGGATGGGGGGATTTAAGAAAAAGCATCGTCATTCTCTGTGACCTCTGTGTACTCTGTGGCGACCGTATCCGGCTACTCTTTCATCTGTTCCGAAAAGCCCCGCAGGTTGTACTTTTGAATCTTCCAGCGCATCGCTCGAAAACTCACGTGGAGAAGTTCCGCAGCTTTTTTGATCACGCCGTTGCTCAATTGCAGAGCTTGCTGAATTAGATTCTTTTCCAATTCGCTGAGTTCTTTCTCCAAATCCAGGCCGGCCGATGTAAGGTGGAAGGGGGGAATCTCCTTTTTTTCCCCTTCCTTCTTATACTCGGAGAGAACCAGGCTCTCCGGCAGGATGATGTTGGAATTCTCCAGCGCCACACTGCGCTCGATGATGTTTTCTAATTCCCGCACGTTCCCCGGGAAATTGTAATTCATGAGCGCATCCAGAGCATAGGAGGAAATGGACCGTACATCTTTTCCCAGCTCGCGGGAATACTTCTCGAGAAAATATTGCGCCAGCAGCGGAATATCCTCCCGCCGCTCCCGCAGAGGGGGAAGGTGCAGATGGACCACGTTCAGGCGAAAGAACAGGTCTTCCCGGAACCTTCCCTCGATGATCTCCCGTTCCAGATCTCGGTTCGTAGCCGAGAGGATGCGGACATCCACGCTCACGGTTTCGGTCTCGCCCACGCGCATGAATTCCCGCTCTTGAATCACGCGCAGGAGCTTGACCTGAATGAACGGAGAAAGATCGCCGATCTCATCCAGGAATACGGTTCCCCCATGAGCGATCTCAAATAAGCCCTTCTTGGTGGCCACCGCCCCGGTGAAAGCTCCTTTGACGTGGCCAAAAAGTTCGCTCTCCATTAGGCTGTCAGGGATGGCGCTGCAGTTGATGGTGACGAAGGGCTTATCCGTGCGCGGGCTCATCTGGTGGATGGCCCGGGCCACCAATTCCTTGCCTGTACCGCTCTCCCCGGAGATGAGGACATTGGTCTTCGTCCCCCCCACCTGCTTGATCAGATTATAAATCTGGAGCATCCTGGGGCTGTGGCCCACAATATTGTCAAAAATTCCGGCGGGAGCTTCAACCGGCGGGCCCCCGGTTTTTGTCAGGGCATTCCGAATGACCGCCTTGATCTCTTCCACTTTGAAGGGTTTGGTGAGGTAGTCATAGGCCCCCGCTTTCATGGCGGCAATCGCATCTTCAGGAGAGGCATAGGCGGTAATCATGACCACCGCCGTGTTCGGGTTGTGTTCTTTGACTTTCCGCAGCAACTCCAGGCCATCCATCTGGGGCATCTTGATGTCGGAAACCAGCAGATCGCAGGGATTGGCCTGGAAACGAGAGAGCGCCTCCTCCCCGCCGGCCGCGCAGATGACCTCATGACCTTCCTTCTTCAGAAGGATTTCCAGGAACTGCCGCATGCTCAATTCATCGTCGACCACTAATATTTTCGCCATAACCCACTGCCTGGCATTCGTCCAAAAATTCCGGCCTCCGGTTTCTTAAATTTAATAGGACGCAGATTTTCGCAGATAAACACGGATAATTATTTTCATTTTCTCTTATGCTGATAATCTGTAT
>CAYQWO010000159.1:0-7654 GCA_964421095.1 uncultured Syntrophaceae bacterium | reverse complement strand
GATGTGGTGTCAACAACGGGGCTTGAAACCGAAGGGATAGCGATCAGGGGTCAGCTATCAGCTAAATGGTATTCTCTTTTGGCTGATGGCTGAAAGCTGATAGCTGAGGAATTTACCAGTGTTCGAAATCCGCTTTCACGGTCGAGGAGGGCAAGGGGTCGTCGTGGCCTCCAGCGTATTGGCCTCGGCCTTCTTTAAAGAAGGGAAGTTCGTCCAGGCCTTCCCTTTCTTCGGCGCTGAACGAAGGGGGGCTCCGGTGACAGCCTTTACCCGGATCGACGACCGGGAGATCGGCATACGGTTCGGGATTTACAAACCGGACTGTTTGGTCATCCTGGACTCCAGCTTAACCAGGAAAGCTAACATCGCCCAGGGATTGAAGGAAGGCCACTGGATCATTATCAACAGCGAAAGGAAGCCTGAGAGTTTTGCCTTCCTGGGAGCCTACCGGCTGGCCACCATTGACGCCAATTCGATCGCTCGCAAATACCTTTTGGGGAGCTCATCGGTTCCCATTATCAACACGACCATCCTGGGAGCCTTTGCCAAAGTCACCGGATTAGTAAAAATCGAGTCGGTCCTGGAGGCAATCCGGGAGAGTGTTCCTTCCAAGCCAGAAGAGAATGCCCGCGCTGCGCGGGAGGCCTACGAAGCCGCCAATTACCAGCCCCACTGGTCCAGGAGGAATTAAAAAGCAGATGAAGAAAAGATACAATGTGAAGAAGCTGCAGGATTTGCCCCTGACTTCGATCACGTTCCTGACTTCCGAAGCGAATGAAACCGGCGAGTGGCGCTCGCAGCGGCCGGTGATCGATCCCGGGAAATGCAACCGTTGTGGCTTATGCTGGATGTATTGCCCCGATATGGCCATCGGGGCGGAGGAAGAGTGCTTTACGGTCGTCGATAAATACTGCAAAGGATGCGGAATCTGCGCCCAGGAATGTCCGAATGGGGCCATTTCAGTCGTAGTGGAAGAAAGATGAAAAAGGTTATTTCTGGAAATCAGGCTGTCTCCCAGGCCGTATTGGCAGCCAAGGCCCAGGTGATCGCCGCGTACCCGATCACCCCGCAGTCTTCGATCGTGGAAATGCTCGCCAGCTTTTGCGCGAGCGGCGAGCTACCGGCGAAATTTATCAACGTGGAATCCGAACATTCTGCCATGGCCGCTTGCATCGCCGCGGCCTCGGTTGGAGCCCGCACATTTACGGCCACGAGTTCCCAAGGCCTGGCCTTAATGCACGAGATGCTGCATTACGCCTCGGGCCTTCGGTTCCCCATTGTCATGGCCAATGTGAACCGGGCGATGGGCAGCCCCTTCAACCTCAAAGCCGACCTCAGCGACAGTCTCTCCCAAAGGGACACTGGCTGGCTGCAATTCTACTGCGAGAGCGGCCAGGAGGTCTTCGATACGATCATTCAGGCTTTCAAGATCTCCGAACAGGTCCTGCTCCCGGTGATGGTGAACCTGGAAGGATTCATTCTTTCCCACACCTATGAAATTGTGGACATCCCCGAGCAGGACCGGGTCGACGCCTTTCTTCCTCCCCCCGCCGAGCGGCCCATCCTCGACGTGGAAGATCCGTCGATGATGGGGGCGACGACGGACCTGTACATCAATTTTCGGTACAAGATGCACCAAGCGATGGAGGAAGCCAAGGCCGTCTGCCAGAAGGTCGATGAGGAATTTCGGACCATCTTCGGCCGGGGATACGATCTCCTCCAGACTTATCGCTGTGCCGGAGCCGATATCATCCTGGTGACGGCCGGGACCATTGCGGCAACCTGCCGGGTGGTCGCCGATCGGCTCGCCGCCCAGGGATTGCAAGTGGGCGTATCGAAAATCAAGTTGTTCAGGCCCTTCCCCCAGGAGCAACTCCGCCGGGCGCTGGCGGAGGCCAAAAAGATCGCGGTCATCGACCGGGATTTCTCACCCGGGTGCGGCGGGATCCTGGCCCAGGAGTTGAAATCAGCCTTGCTGGGGTCCAATCCAGACATCTCGGTTCACGAATTCGTCGCCGGCTTGGGGGGAAAAGATGTTACCGACGACCACATTGCCTGGATCGTGGAAGAAGTCATGAAAGCCAGAGAGCCCGAGGGAATCAAATGGATCGGCCTGCTCGAATAAAATTACCATTACCGCAAGAAGAGTTCATGTATTCCGGCCATACGGCATGCCCGGGCTGCGGCGCTGCCTTAGCCATGAGATATGTCTTCAAGGCTCTGGGTCCCAACACCATGGTCGTCATCCCGCCCTCCTGCTCCGGTACCATCGCCGGCGCATTTCCATTTTCCTCAGTCAAAATACCGATCTTGCGAATTTCCTTCGAAACCGCGGCCATCTCGGCTTCAGGAATCCGGGCAGCCCTGGATGTGCTGGGAAAGAAAGATATCCATGTCCTGGCCTGGGCCGGGGATGGGGGAACATTGGATATCGGCATCCAGGCTTTGTCGGCGTCCGCCGAAAGGAACGATAACATTATCTATGTCTGCTACGACAACGAAGCATACATGAACACGGGCATTCAAAGGAGTTCGGCGACTCCCGCAGGGGCCTGGACGACCACCACCCCGGTCCCCTTTACGAAGGATACACCCAAGAAGGATATCGTCCGCATCATGGCTGCCCACAAAATTCCCTATATCGCGACTGCCTCCGTAGGGTTTCCCCCGGACTTAGTCAAAAAAGTACAGAAAGCCAAAGAGGTGGTCGGCACAAGATTCCTCCTTGTCTTTTCACCTTGCCCTACGGGATGGCGTTATTCTTCGGAAATGACCATCCGCATCGCCAGACTGGCCACGGACGCGGGAATTTTCCCTCTGTACGAAGTAGAAAATGGCGATCAATACCTCCTAAACCGGAGAGGCTGGAAGGCCGAATCCTTAAAGGAATATTTATCCCTCCAGGGACGCTATCGCAGCCTCAAAGAACAGGATATCGACAAGGTAAAAGAAAGAGTCACGAAGGAATGGGAATACCTGCTGCGCCTGGCTGAATGATATTATATACGGTTATCAGGATTTACCCATCAAACATCTTTCAAAATCAGGACTCAAATGAAGACAAGCATCAATCTCAATGCCGCTGCCCAATCGAAAGATATGACCCCGCCGGAAATCGATCAATTCCTGACCTGCGCCCGGGTGGGAAGGATCGGTCTGATTCTCCAGGAGGGGCCTTACATCGTTCCCGTAGGGTACGGATATGCGGAAGGGAAGATTTTCTTTCATACCTGCCGGGAAGGGCTGAAAATGGCCGCCATACAGTCTAACCCGGAGGTATGTTTTGAGGTAGATGAATCCACCTCAGATGGCTCCCTGGCCAAAAGTGTGATCCTCTGGGGCCGGGTCGAGGTCATTGCCGAAAAGGAAAAGATGCTTCCCTACCTGCAAAAGCTGATCGATAAATATCGCGTCCCGGTATCTTTTGGCGAGTATATGAAGAAGGGGAATCGCAACGTCCAGGAAGAGCTGGAGGCTGTGAGAATTTGCCTTATTTCCCCTTACAAAATTACGGGGAAAAAAATAGTTAGAACAAAATTCTAGAAGGATGAAGGCAGCGGCCCAAGTCGCTGCCTTCGATAACGTCCTCGATCATTTACCGCGGACATGATCCACCCATTTCTTGGCGACCTTGTAGCTATCCCAGTAGTATTTGACGAACTCTTCGCCTACTATGATCTTAACAGGCTGGCCAGCCCCCTCCAGCTTATCTAAGTGGTCTTTGGTCTGCATGGCCGCCTTGAAGACCTCCTGTAGCTTCCTCATGATCGGCTCAGGAACGCCTTTAGGTGCCGCAATGCCCCGGGTGGAGGCAGAGAGAACATTGGGGAAGCCCAGCTCCGCCGTGGTGGGCAAATCGGGGTAAAACTTGGTCCTCTCCTTGTCCATTATCGTCAGCATGCGTATCCTACCGGCCTTCCACTGGGTGTAGTTGTCGCCCACGGTGCAGAAGAGGACATCCACGTGGCCCCCGAGCAGGGCGGTGATGGCGAGGGCAGCCCCATCAAAGTAAACCCTCCGCAATTCTACACCCGCTGCCTCGGCAAACTGGAAATATCCAATCTCGTCATCCTGGAGATAGCCCACGATGCCGGCCGGAATTTGGCCAGGCCTCTTCTTGGCCTCCTCAATCAGGTCTTTGAGGGTCTTCCAGGGGCTATCCGGTCTCACAGAGATTGTGGTGGGGTCGAGGGCTTGGCTGATGATGGGAACGATATCCTCTGCCTTGAAGGTCGCCTTGCGCTCCGGGTCAAGGACAGCCGTAAGAAGATGCGGCAAGTTGATCATGCCAATATAGTACCCGTCGGGCTTCTGCCTAGCCAGCTCTGTCCAGCCGACCTGTCCGCCAGCGCCAGCCTTATTGACCACCACCATCGGCTGCCCGATCTGCTTCTCCGCGATGGCCGCCACGATACGGGCCCCTACATCGGTGCTGCCTCCGGGTGGGTAGGGGACCATGAACGTGATCGGCTTCGTGGGATAATCAGCGGCATAAGCGCTGACCCCAAATGCCCAGATTAACCCCAAAATCAGACTGAAAATGATACTCTTTTTCATGTAGCCTCCTCCTTAATTTTGGTTTTGTATTGTCAAAATTTATCTCTCCTCTCCCCTGCCCAATTAGTCGGCCTTGCGGGCAAGGTCCATCAGCTTCCTTGTCGCTTCATGTAGCTCTTTGATGTATCTGCCGTACTCATCTCCCACCAGGATTTTGACAGCCAAGCCCGCCTTATCCATTTTCTCCATGTGCTCGGGATTCTCCATGGCCTTCTTGAAGATTGCCTGGAGCTTCTTAATGATGGGCTCGGGAACTCCCTTAGGGCCGACGATGCCCCGGCTGGAAGACATCACCACCGTGGGGTAGCCCTGCTCTATCGTGGTGGGAACATCGGGGTAGAACTTAGACCTTTCCCTGTCCATTACGATGAGTGGCCTGACCTGCCCCGCCCGCACTCTTCCTGTCCAGGCTCCCCCTACGTTATCAACACCGACGTCAACCTGCCCTCCCATAAGGGCGGTGAGAATTGGGGCGCTCCCGTCGAAATGAACGATGCGGAACTTGATCTTTGCTGCGTCTTGCAACATCAAGATGCCCAAGTGCTCGTTGCTGAGGATGCCCGTTGTAGTGACCGTAATTATACCGGGGCGTTTCCTGGCATCCTCCAAGACATCTTTGAAGGTCTTGTAGGGGCTTTCCGTCTTTACGTAAAAGCAAGCCGGGTCCACAACTTGATTGATGATGGGGACAAAATGGTCAAGGGTGAAGGTAGCTTTTCGCTCCGGATCCAGGATAACGCTGTTCAAGGCCGGGGGGTTGACGAAGCCGATGGTATAGCCATCGGGCTTCTGCCTGGCCAGCTCTGTCCAGCCGATCTGTCCTCCAGCGCCAGCCTTGTTGACCACCACAATCGGTTGCCCCAGCTCCTTTTCGGCGATGGCGGCGAGGATGCGAGCACCTATATCAGTCTCTCCCCCTGCGGGATAGGCTACCATTAGAGTAATGGGCTTTGTGGGATAATCCGCCCCATAGGCGCCGATCACCGGAGTCAACATCCACATGGCCAGCAGGCCGATGATAACTCTGCTTTTCATTTTACCCCTCCTTACTCGTTTAAGGCTAATGTCAAAATCCAACCCCAGAGACCATTCCCCCCTCTCTGAGTCCTCTGTGGTTCAGTATTTTAACCCTTGCCAGCCCGCCGCCCCAAAAGTCGAACCGCTGGGCTGAGCAGGACGATGGCGGCCCCGATAAGGAGAACGGCTGAGATGGGGCGGGTGATTAAGATGCTCATATCCCCGCCGGACATTTCCAGCGACGTCCGCAACGCCCTCTCCATCATAGGCCCCAGAATGAGAGCCAGGACCGTTGGAGCCAGGGGCCAGTCCAGTTTCCGGAAGATATAGCCCAGCACCCCAAAGGCTATCATCACCCCCACGTCGAAAATGCTCTGATTCAGGCTGTAGGCTCCCAGAATGCAGAAGAGCAGAATACCGGGGTAGAGAAATTGATATCGGATTTCCAAAAGCTTGGCCCAAAAGCCCACCAGGGGCAGGTTTAGAATAAGTAAGATAACGTTTCCCAAATAGAGACTGGCAATGAGCCCCCACACCACATCCGGGCGCTCCTTGAAAAGGAAGGGACCGGGAGTAAGACCGTGGATGATGAATGCCCCCATGAGCACAGCCAGGGTGGGGGACCCCGGAATGCCCAGGGTGAGCAAAGGGACCATGGCCCCATTGGCATAAGAGTTGTTGGCCGTTTCCGGAGAGGCCACCCCTTCGATGACCCCGGTGCCGAATTTTTCCGGGTGTTTGGATACTCTCTTCTCCACAACGTAAGCCATAAAGGTAGGGATGATAGCCCCGATCCCCGGGATGAGTCCCAGGAAGAACCCTATGACGGTCCCTCGGCCGATGGCCCCGGCGGAAACCCTCCATTCCCCCCGTTTGGGTAGGAGGTCGGTGAACTTGGTCTTGACGATCTCCAATACAGGCGCCTCCATGCTCAACAAAATCTCACCGACACCGAAAAGGCCCATCACCACCGGAATGAAGCCGATGCCATCGTAAAGCGGGGGAAGGCCGAAAGTAAAACGGGGAGCCCCGCGCACCGGGTCCATCCCAATCATAGAAAGCATGAGACCGAAGAGGGTCATGATCAGAGCGGCCAGAAGAGAACGGCCGGAAAGGCCCGTGACCAGGGAAAGACCCACGACCAGCAAGGAGAATACTTCGGGTGGGCCGAAGCGCAGGGCAAAGCTAGCCAGGGGCAAAGATACCACCATAAGAGCAAAAGTAGCGAAGGTGCCTCCAATGAAAGAACCAATAGCTGCTATCCCCAGAGCGGGTCCAGCTCTCCCCTGCTTGGCCATTTGGTAGCCGTCCAGGCAAGTTATAACTGAGGCGGCTTCCCCGGGCACATTCACCAGCACCGAGGTGATCGTCCCCCCGTACATCGCGCCGTAGTAAATAGCTGCGAGCATGATGATCGCCCCGATGGGGTCCAGATTAAAGGTAACGGGAATGAGAATAGCCGTCCCCGCCGCCGGCCCCAGCCCCGGCAAAACGCCAATGAGCGTCCCCAGGACGCAGCCGATGAAAGCATACAATAGATTCAAGGGGAGCGTGGCTACGGAAAAGCCCTGAAGCCAGTACTGCAGTGCGTCCAAATTTCTCTCCCTAAATAGCGAACACCCCCATTGGCAGGGGCACTTTCAGCCAGTAGTAAAAGACATGAAAAATCCCAAAGCTGCCAGCTACAGCGAATATCAGGGTGACCCACCAATTGCCCACCCCGAGCCCGAGTGGGAGGAAAAAGAGGAACAGGAAAAGGCTGATACGGAAACCCAGAGGATCGAGGAGGGCCAGGCATCCCACCAAGGCCACCATGATGATCATGATCCGAAATGCTCCCTGGCGCTCGGGGAAGAGAGTAGCTGAAACATTTGCTGCACTTTTGCCCAAAGCTGTCTGAAAAAGTAATGCCAGGGACAACCCTCCGGTAACGAGACTCAACCAGAAGGGGAAGAAGCCGGGACCGGGCCCCAGCCGGTCCTTATATGGGTACTGAAAGGACAAGACCAGCCAAAAAATTGCAAAAGCTACGAAAACTATACAGGTAATCTGCCAGGCCCTTTTCATTCCCGCCTTCTTC
>CAYQWO010000158.1:0-7704 GCA_964421095.1 uncultured Syntrophaceae bacterium | reverse complement strand
ACCGCAAAATCAACCAGCGCACGCGCCCAGACCATGAAAAACCCAAATCCTTTGAACGGGACCACGAGTTGGGTGTAGAGTTTGAAAATGAGGACGAAGGCAAGAAATTGGAAACCGAGACCGCCCGTCCGAAAATGGTGGCAGGCAATCAACCCCCTTTGTAATGAATGAGGTGGCATATCCCAATGAAACAGCGACAACTGAAATTAATGAGGCTTATCATAATTGGCGCATTTCTCTTAGGCAACCAATTGATCTGGAGCGCTGAAGCCTTCGGGAAATCGGAAAACTCCCCCCAAAATCCACGGGTAATCATTGTTCTTGTGGACATGTCGGATAGTACGAATGAAGCTCGGCGTACGGTCTATAAAGAAGCGTTTGGGAAGATCTATCAAAACCTGCGGCAGGGGGATCGTATTGTGGTGGGGACCATCACCAGTCGTTCCTATATCGATTTCAAGCCAACAGTGAATGAGGAAATTCCGAAAAAAACTATTTGGGATAACCGCTTACAGTTTGAGAGAAACCTGACCAATACCAAGCAGAAAATTCGAAGAGAGGTGAATAAACTCCTATCGCGCCAGCGGGGGTCTGCGCTCACGGAGATTTTAGATTCGCTCAATATTGCAGATACAATTTTCCATGACGAGAAGGAGCGTCAAAAGATTTTGGTAATCCTTTCTGATATGTTACAGGATTCAAAGGAATACAAATTTAATAAGGACAAGATTACAGACGAGTATATTAACAACGTCATCACCTATCGTCAAAAGAACAACCTCATGCCAAACCTTACCGGTGTCAAGGTCTATGTGGCCGGGGCCAGTGCGGCTGATTCCAATAGATTTCGGGCGGTACAATCATTTTGGGATCGTTATTTTACCAAAAGCGGAGCGGATTTCTCACTTCATCGGTACGGACATTCCCTTATCAATTTTGAAAATGGAACTTAAATAGAACCAGTCCTAAAAGGGTCCCGGGGTCACCCCCCGGGGTAGAATGGGGGTTGGTTCTAAAGCAACCTGCCAAAAGCCCCGCATTGAAGAATGCAAAATGTTTTCATTATCATAAAAATGAGTGCAAACTAAATAGACCTGCCCCCAAAGCGCAAGTTCCTGGATAAGGCAGACGTAGCCGTTAAAAAATTCAGGAGACCCCAGTCATTAATAATCCTTGCTCGATTAGAAATTCCATGGTAAAAAATTTATATCTAATTCGCCAGGAGGCTGAAATGAAAGCTAAGGGCAGAATTCGCTTCTCTAAGAATCCCGAGAAATTCATCGAGAGGGCCATCGCCCAATTCGCTAAAAATAGCCTGGCCAACCGTCGGAAGTTGGACGGGGGGAAATACTGGGATAAGCCTTTGGTGGGATTTGCTTCTGGGGATGATCCACTTTTCAAGCAATACAAGAAAATCATCGGAAGATTCCACTTCACACCCCAGGAAATCTTCGAACTAACCTTCAGGAAAAGAAAAACTCCCCCGCAGCTTTCGGTGATCTCATGGATTCTGCCGACATCGGAGGATATTCGCCAGAGCAACCGAAAAGAAACCAAGTATCCTTCTCGCCTCTGGGCCCATGCCCGGGATTTTGGGGAACAATTTAATGTTAAATTAAGAGATCATATAGTCGGGCTCTTGAAAAAGCGAGGCTACCGGGCAGTGGCTCCCATGATTTCACCCCTTTGGAAGAGGGTTCGATCTCCCCGGGTAGGTCTAGCCTCAAAATGGTCCGAGCGTCATGCTGCTTATGCCTGCGGCCTTGGCGCTTTCGGGTTGAGTGATGGATTCATCACCGCCAAGGGAAAAGCCATCCGCGTAGGCAGCGTAGTAACCAATTTACAGCTCAAACCTTCTGGTAAAAAATATCCCCACCACCGGGCCAACTGCCTCTATTTCTTCAATAAAACTTGCAAGACCTGTGCGGCCCGCTGCCCGGCTGGGGCCATCACTGCTAAAGGTCACGACAAGGATAAATGCTTCGAATATAGTTATGCCATCGTCAGGCCGGCCAAAAAGGCTGAATACGGAGTGCAGATCACCGGGTGCGGCTTGTGCCAGACCAAAGTTCCCTGTGAATTCGAAATTCCCAAATTAATCCAGAAAGAACACAGACAGGGAAAAAGGTAAAAGACGAAAGCCAGAAAGGGAGTCCTCTGGGATTCCTGCGCAACTGTATTGTTGAAGATTGGTAATACAAGGGGGGTCATCATGCAGGTGACAGTTCCTGAATATAAAATATTCCCAAAAGTCTTTCTCAATCCACGGACCACCGCCTTAATCGTGGTGGATATGCAGGTGGACTTTGTGAGTCCAAAAGGGAAACTCTTTGTGCCGGAGGCGCCGAAAACAATTCCGGCAATTCGCGGTCTCATTGCCCAAGCCCGAAAAGCCAGGGCGCCAGTGATCTTTACCCAGGATTGGCACCGCGCCGACGATCCAGAATTTTCCATCTGGCCTGCTCACGCCGTAGAAGGCACGCGCGGGGCCCAAGTCGTCCCCGAACTCAGACCTATGTCCAAAGATTATTTCATCCGCAAGAGGACCTACGATGCTTTTTTCGCTACAGACCTCGACCTGCTTCTGCGGCAAAAAAACATCCGGAATTTGGTCATAACTGGAACGGTGTCTAACATCTGCGTTCTGCATACCGCCGGCTCTGCCTGTTTGCGGGGCTACGAGATTATCATTGCCGCTGACGCGATATCTTCCCTAACGCCTTTCGACCAGGCAGCTACCTGGCGGCAAATCTCTTTCATATACCAGGGGAAAATCACAAATTCCCCGGGGGTGATCTTCAAGAAGAAATAATTCCTTGATCCGCAATCAATATTTTGCCCCCGACCTGAGCGGAAAGGGGATTTTGGGGAATTTTCCCAGAATAAGGTATTTCCCATCAAAAAATACAGGATTCACCCCATTCCCTTTCCAAACCTTTTCCATTAATTTCTAATAAAGTAGAGTGGGCCTTCGAAAGAGGAGGAGGGTTAAGAAATGTTTTCTTTAAATCGACGTCAGTTTCTAACCTTCTTCATTATGGGAGGAATAGCACTTTTAGGGAAGCGAACAAACGTATCTTTCGCCCAGGCGAGAAAGGAGGAAAAAATGTCTTATACGGCCAAAGATTACAACAAACTTCTGGGAATGGAGGGATTTAGCGAAACCCTCCTGAAGAACCACTTCACCCTCTACCAGGGGTATGTAACCAATACCAATAAACTGACGGACGCCCTGGGGCAAATGCTGAAGGAGGGAAAGACGGGCAACCCCGAATACGCAGAATTGAAAAGGAGATTCGGGTGGGAATTCAACGGCATGAGACTTCATGAATACTACTTCGAGAATCTGGGGGGCAAGGGAGGCATCGATAAGGCTGGAAAATTGTCCAAGAAGATTTCCGAAGGTTTCGGAAGCTATGAAGAGTGGGAAAAAGATTTTCGGGGAGTTGGAACGATGCGGGGGATTGGCTGGGCCATTTTATACCAGGATGACCTTTCCGGGAAATTGTTCAATTGCTGGATCAACGAACATGACGTGGGACATCTGGCCGGCTGCACCCCCATCCTGATCCTGGATGTCTTTGAACATGCTTTTATGATTGATTATGGTTTGAAAAGAGCCGACTACATCGGAGCCTTTTTCAAGAACATCAACTGGAAGGCGGCCGAGGGAAGGCTGAAGTAAATCCACCCCCGAATACGTGTGTCTTAAAGAATGTTATAGAGGCACGACATGCTTCCCATTTCGTGCCTCTTTTTCATCAGAACTCCTCTATTATGTGGGGCAGGATTATCCCTCTTTTTCAACTCCGCAATCAAAAGGGGGACGACTTTCCCAAAATCCCTTGACCCACAATTCCCCTCTTGGTATATTCAACTCACCCCAAAGCAAGTTCTTATCGAGAATTTATGTAACCCTCGCTTATTTGCGAACGGCCCCTTAACCCTGGTCATGGATCTGATCAATAATCTAATCTTAGGTTTTTCCATTTTACTGGAGCCGGCTAACCTTTTCGCCTGCTTCATAGGGGTCCTCGTGGGCACCTTGGTGGGGGTGCTTCCAGGATTGGGACCGGCCGCCGCCATTTCTCTCCTCCTTCCCACTACCTACAAACTGCCGCCCCTCACGGGAATTATCGTCCTGGCGGGAATTTATTATGGAGCTATGTACGGCGGTTCCACCACCTCCATCCTGGTCAACATCCCTGGCGAGTCAGCGTCGGTGGTCACCTGTTTGGATGGCTATCAGATGGCCCGACAGGGCAGGGGCGGCCCGGCCTTGGGAATTGCTGCCTTTGGGTCCTTCATTGCCGGCACTTTCAGTATTGTCGCCTTGATGCTCATAGCTCCACCTCTGGCCCGAATGGCTTTGAAATTCGGTCCTCCAGAATATTTCTCTCTGATGCTGCTGGGGCTGATGATTCTTTCTTATCTCTCCAGTGGTTCGATGGCCAAGGCCTGGATGATGGCTGCCCTGGGGGTTTTCTTAGGAACCATCGGTCAGGACCGGATGGTGGGGACTTTGCGCTTCACCTATAATCTGGACGTCCTCATGGATGGGGTGGGATTGGTCCCGGTGGTCATGGGCCTCTTCGGGATTTCCGAGGTCTTGCTCAATATTGAGCGGTCCGTGAGCCGGGAGATCTTTAAGACGCACCTCTCCAACCTCCTTCCCAATTCGCAGGACTGGACCAGGTCCATCTTCCCCATCCTCCGCGGTTCGATCCTCGGTTTTCTGCTTGGTGTCTTGCCCGGAGGTGGAGCCATCATCTCCTCCTTTGCTTCTTACGCCATGGAGAAAAAGCTATCCAGAAATCCAGAGAAGTTTGGAACGGGTATGATCGAAGGAGTGGCGGGACCAGAGAGCGCTAACAATGCGGCCACGGGCGGAGCTTTCGTTCCCCTTTTGACGCTGGGGATTCCCTCCAATGCCATTATGGCCCTGCTCATGGGAGCCCTGCTCGTCCATGGGGTCAGGCCGGGACCATTGTTTGTCAAGCAGCATCCCGACCTTCTTTGGGGAGTCATTACCAGCATGTATCTGGGAAACGCCATGCTGTTAGTTTTGAACCTTCCCCTCATCGGCCTTTGGGTCAGAATCTTGAAAGTCCCTTACGCTTTGCTCTTTCCCCTGATCGTACTCTTTTGCTTGATTGGCGCCTTCAGTTTAAATAATCTTGTCTCGGATATCTACGTGATGCTCATCTTCGGCTTACTTGGTTATTTGCTGAAAAAGTTCGAGTACGATGGAGCACCCTTGGTCCTGGCTCTGGTGTTAAGCCCCATGATCGAGGATGCCTTTCGCCGGTCACTGCTCATGTCGGATGGGACCTTTCTCATCTTTTTCCAGAGGCCTATCTCCCTGTTTTTCATAGGGGTAACCATGTTTCTGGTGCTGGCCAACTTCATCCCCTGGCTCAGGGGCCGACCGGTGGGGGCGCAGAGGGGGGCGAATTAAAGCTTTGTAAACTTCCGGAAAATAGATAATTTCTCTGAGTTCTCTGTGGTTAGACTTTGACAATACCTGATTCCGAGAAAGGAGGTTCCTATGGGAAGACGGAAAAATTTCCAGAATTTTTGGTGGATCGCCCTCAGTACCGTCCTTTTCCTTCTGGGAAGTGGGGCAGCGGTCCGGGCGGCCGAAAAGGATTACCCAAATAAGTCGATCACCCTGATCAATCCTTTTGCTCCGGGGGGTGGGATCGACATAGCCTATCGGCCTATTGTGGACATTTTGCCGGATTATTTGGGGCAGAAAATGGTTATTTCCCATAAACCGGGCGCGGGAGGCGCGATCGGCACGGCTTTTGCGGCCAAAGCCAAGCCCGATGGCTATACTTTGCTTGCCGGATCTTCTTCCACCATCAATCTGATTCCCGCCACCCGCAAAGTTCCCTATTCTTACGACGACTTTATCCCCGTCGGAACTTTTGCCAAGGCCATCGATGTTCTGGCGGTGAAGCCCGACGGTCCCTGGAAGACCTTGCCAGAGTTCATTGCCGACGCCAAGAGGAACCCTGGAAAATATAAATTCTCCACCTTCGGGGTCATGGGAGCGGCTCACTTTTGCATGGAACTTTTTGCCCGGGCAGCAGGGATCAAGGTGGGCCATATCCCCTATAACAGTGACAGCGAAGCCCTCACCTCCACCCTTGGCGGCCATACTGATGTGGTAGTGGCTACCGTGCAAGCCGCAATTCCCCACCTTTCGGCGGGAACGCTTAAAGCTTTAGCAGTCTCGGATACGGTCCGCTACAAACACCTGTATGACGTTCCCACTTTTAAGGAACTGGGATATAACGTCCGGGTGATCATCTGGTTTGGGATGTTGGCCCCCACGGGCACTTCCAAGGAGATTATCGACAAACTATGGTACGCCCAGAAGAAAGGCTTTGAGGATAACAAATTACCACCGGTGATTGAAAAGATCGGCATGATCCCCTTTCTCCAGCCCCAGGAGGAGATGGATAAAATCATCCGGGAAGACCATGAACTTTACACGCGAGCGGCCAAAGAGTTTGGGTTCGAAATTAAATAGAAGGGGAGAGCAGGATGGAGGAGTTATTCCGGCCTTTAAAGATCGGACCGATGGAGATCAAGAACCGCATTGTCATGCCCCCTATGGTTACTTGCCTGGCTAGCGAAAATGGCGGCGTGACCCAGAGGATGGTCGAATATTATGCCGAAAGGGCCAAGGGCGGGGCCGGCCTGATCATCGTCGAATCGGCTTACGTAAAGGAAGAGGATCGTGACTTTGGGCGGCTGGGGATTGAAAATCCCCAGCTCCAGCTGGGCCTCAGCGAACTGGCTGAGGCGATCCAAGACAATGGAGCCAAGGCTTTCCTGCAACTCAACCACCGGGGAAATGTGCTCAGTATCCACAGGGGAAAAGGTCCGGATGAATTGACCCGGGAGGAAATTGAGAATCTCATCGAAGCCTTTTCTCTCGCCGCCCTGAGTGCTCAAAAGGCCGGGTTCGACGGAGTAGAGATCCATGGAGGAAATATTTACCTCATCACCCAATTCCTTTCCCCCTTGACCAATCATCGCCAAGACGAATACGGCGGGGGGCTGGAGGGACGGATGAAGTTCCCCACCGAGATCCTCCTGCGGGTGAGGCAGAAGGTGGGGAAGGAGTTTCCAGTCAGCTTTCGCATGGTCGGCCATCAATACACCGATGGAGGGCTCAATCTCGAGGATAGCCAGAAGATCGCCCAGCGCATGGAAGAGGCTGGGGCAAGCGTCTTGCACGTAGTAGCGGCCAGTCCAGGTGCCCCCTATGTGCATACGCCGCCGATGGCCTATCCTCGGGGTTGTCATGCCACCCTGGCGGCGGAGATCAAGAAGGCCGTCCGCCTTCCGGTAATCGCCGTGGGGAGGATCAATGACCCTGTCTTAGCAAACCGGATCTTGGCCGAGGGGAAAGCTGATCTGATTGCCATGGGGCGGGCTTTGATTGCCGACCCCTACCTTCCGCGAAAGACGAGAAAAGGAAGGCTGGAAGAAATCCGCAAATGCCTGGCCTGTAATTATTGTCGAAAGCGCATCATCCAGCTGAACCGGACTATCCGCTGTGCCGTGAACCCAGAAGCTGGGAGGGAACGGGAGGCCCGGATCATACCGAGCCTCAAGCCCCAAAAAATCCTAATTGTCGGTGGAGGCCCTGGTGGATTGGAAGCGGCCCGGGTGCTGGCTTTACGGGGC
>CAYQWO010000157.1:0-7731 GCA_964421095.1 uncultured Syntrophaceae bacterium | reverse complement strand
AGCCGGAGTCCCCCGTACATCTCTCCCCGAAGTGAAGATTTCAGCCAGCGCCGCTGGCCCCTTTTCAAATCTTTTGCCCCAGAGTCTTTTCATTGAACTACCTTTATGGGACGCAGATTATCGCAGATCAAGGCAGATAAAGTATTTTTTGCCGGCAAAGTCCACACGCCAGGACTATTTGTTAAGGTTTTTATTCCTGAAATCCAGAAAATCTGCGTTCATCTGCGTCCGATAATGTCTTGGCCTTTAACCAAACACCCCGCCCATCCGGGTGCCGGCAATTTTGTTGATGGTAAAAAGGCAGAGGGCCCCGAGGATAATCAAAATTAATCCCAGGGCCGCCGCCTCGTTCACCGAGCCTCCAATGTAAAAGTTAAAAATCCCCACAGTCATCATCTCGCGTCCGGGAATCACCAGCAGAAGAGTGGCCGAAGCTTCTTGCAGAGCCAGGATGAAGGAATAAAGGGCGCCGACCAGAATCCCTTTCCAGATGAGTGGGGCCACAATATCTCTGAAAGTTTTACCCTTCGTCGCTCCCACGCTCTCCGCTGCTTCCTCGACAGATTTGTGGACTAAAAGGAGGGAAGCAAAAGTTCCCCGGACCGTGTACGGAAGTCTTCTAACCCCAAGCACAAGAGGAATTACGATCCATATCCCGATCAGGGCTGTGTTCATAAACGGCAGGGGTTCTCTGAAAGCTCGAAGGTAGGCAATGCCAATCCCGGTTCCCGGAAGGGCCAGAATCAAAGTAGTGAGAGAATCCAGGATTTCTTTCCCGGGAAGGGTGGTCCGGGCCATCACCCAGGCGACAGGGACTCCGACGATAATGCAGATGAGTACGGAAATCCCCGAATACAGCAAGCTATTGATGATGAATTTGGGAGTTTCGATGGCCACCCGCTCGAAATACTGTAAAGTGTACTTCACCGGAATGGGTGTCAAGGCCCATCCTTTACCGAAGGAGTCGAGGGCAATTCCCAAGTAGGGAATAAAGGCAAATATCAAAACCACGATCAAGAAAACCAAAACCAATACTCGCCCCCAGGCTGGTATATTCTTTCTTTCAATCTTCGAATAAGAAAGGGAGCTGTAATCCTTGATGGCTACGTACTGTTTGGCAATGATCAGGAAGATGATGGCCAGCAGAACCATGATGGCTGAGATGACGATGCCCATCTTGAAGAGCCGGCGGTCCACAAACTGCACGATGTTAAGATACGCCTGGGAGGCCAGCAGATCATCAATCCCCACAACCAGCGGAGTGGCAAAATCGGCAAAGGTCCAGATGAAAACCAAAAGGGCCCCCGAAACATACCCAGGCGTGGTC
This sequence comes from uncultured Syntrophaceae bacterium, assembly GCA_964421095.1. Classification (GTDB taxonomy): domain Bacteria; phylum Desulfobacterota; class SM23-61; order SM23-61; family SM23-61; genus CAYQWO01. The sequence goes on along the minus strand of CAYQWO010000157.1, from coordinate 6,404 downwards.
AGGGGAAAAGTAATATCCCAGAACTTCCTAAGGCCCCGGGATCCCACACTCTCCGCCGCCTCATCCAATGAAAGATCGATTTTCCCCAAAGCATCGACGATGGACAGGGTCATGAGAGGAAAGAGATGGAGGGTCTCTACGAGCAAAACTCCATGGATGCCGTACATGAAATTGACCGGTTTAGTAAATCCAAAATAATCCATCAAGATCACATTCACTGTGCCAGCCCGACCCAGGATGAACACGAACCCCATGACCCCAACGAGGGGGGGCATAATCATGGGAATGATGGAGAGATAGGAAAAAAGATTCCTCCCGGGAAATTCATACCGCAGGAGAAGGTAGGCAATGGTGATGCCGATGATCGAGGTGGTGATCACGGTGCCCACCCCGAGGAGGAGCGAATTGACTAGACTCTTCAGATAAAAAGAATCGGTGAAAAAGTCATAGAAATTCAACAGAGTGAAGGCACCTTCATCGGTTGTAAAGGCATCATAAAAGAGGCGGATGAGGGGATAGATCAGGAAAATACTGAAGAAGGCCCAGAGTGAGGCATATCCGAGCAAACCGCCGATCTTAACCCGGGGCCAGGCACGCGTTTCCTTGAGGTCTATGGCCAATTCACTCTGGGGGCTCAAGGCAAAATCCTTTATTCCCGGACTGGAATTCCCAACGTAATCTTCGTGGGGAAACTGATAGACACCTTCTCGCCCATGGAGAAGGGCTGATGATACCACGGGTTCTGGATGTCTACTTTGAATATCAGGCCGTTCTTAACCTCCACGTCATAACGAATTGTATTCCCGATGTAAGAGGCAAAATTCACAGTCCCGGGAATCATGTTGAAATCTTGATCCACTTTTTCCGACTGGCTGATCGTTGCCGTTTCCGGCCGTACGCTGATCAGGCATCGATCCCCCGGTTTCAACGTCTCATCACTAACGCAAACCAAATGACCGACCTCGGTTTGAACCTTCATCATCTTCTCGGCATCCCAGACTTCCCTGACCTCACCGGGGATCAAGTTATTGATGCCGATAAAATCGGCTACGAAAGGGTTTTCCGGCTTGGCATACAAATCCCGGGGAGATCCAATTTGCTGCAACTTACCATGATTGATCACGGCGATCCGGTCCGATATGGTAAGGGCCTCCTCCTGATCATGGGTGACATAGATTGTCGTTATGCCCAGCTCCTTCTGGAGCTTGCGGATCTCGGCCCGTACCTGGACACGAATCTTGGCATCTAAGTTGCTCAAAGGTTCATCCAGCAGGAGTACATGGGGGTTCAAGACCAGTGCTCGCGCCAGAGCCACGCGCTGCTGCTGCCCTCCGGATAATTGCCCAGGATAGCGTTTATCCAAACCCAGCAGGTTGACCAGCTTCAGCGCCTGCAAAACCTTGGAAGAAATCTCTGCTTTGGAAAGCTTCTTGAGTTTAAGTCCGTAAGCAATGTTGTCAAAAATGGTCATGTGCGGCCACAAAGCATAATTCTGGAAGACCATCCCAATATTGCGTTCATAGGGCGGGATCGTGGATACAGGTTTTTGGTCGAAATAAACCTCCCCTTGATCGGGTTTATGAAATCCACCAATCAAACGAAGGATGGTGGTCTTCCCACACCCGGAAGGGCCCAGGAGAGTGAAGAGCTCGCCATCCCGGATCTCCAGCGAGACGTGGCTCACCGCTTCCAGTGTGCCAAACCTCTTTACGACGTTTTCCAGTTGAATGTTCATAATGGGATCAGGTTCTTAACTTAGGATGGAAAAGGGACCAAGCTGACGGAAAAACTCCTCGAGCGTATGCCGCTCCAGGAGTTTTTCTTTACTGAAGCAAGGATAGAAAATCGATTTCACTTTCCCCTTATGATGTCCTTGTGTTTCTCAGCAATCTCTTTGCGGAAATAGGAATTTACTTCTTCAATCCTCTTCTTGGGTCCAGCGATCTTGTCGTCATAAACATTCCCCACAGGAATATCAAAGAAAGACCGCATCCCGCCCGTAAATTTTACAGTCATTTCTTGCCTTGAGCCAGGAGGCCCCTGAACTCTAAACTTGGGAGTGATCGGATAAAGGCCCAGTTCGCTGAAGAGCTTTTGCCCTTCTTCGGTAAGCAAAAATTCGATGAAAGCATGGGCGGCCTTCGCATGGGGGGCACCCTTAAGCACAGCCATCGGCTCGGGGGTAACATACGCATTCTTTGGGTAGACGTACATGACGTCGTATCCCCCCAAGACCTCAGCAAAGGCCATGTAGCTTGGCACAGCGAACCCGACGGCGAATTCACCTTTGGCCACCACGTTGGGAACGTCACGGGATCGGGCAGTGAATATCCCGGTGTTGGCCGCCAACTTTTTCAACCACTCCCATCCTTTCTCCCAGCCATACATGGCCAGAATGACTTCATAACTCGCGTGGCTGCTACTCGAACGGTCGGGGGTGCATTGGGCGATCTGCCCTTTGAGCTTCGGGTTCAGAAGATCATCCCAGTCTTTGATCTCGACCCCTAAACGCTTCAGCAGCTTGGGCTGATAGATCAGGCCGTAAGGTTCTAAGGTCGTTCCTACCCAGAATTTCTTCGGGTCCTTCAGGGGAAGGCCTACCGGTTTCCCAATCGTGGGGGGAATCTCATCCCACATCTTCTGGGGTATCTGGACTGGTTCCAAGAGGCCCTCGGCAGCCAGGTTATCGAAGAGGGTTCCCTCTCCTCCCCAAAAGATGTCGGCCTGGGGCCTTCCTTTCCATTCTAAGATCTGACCGTAGGCTACCGGCGTTCCCTTGGGGATAGCGCTGGTCTTGACGTCGATGTTCCATTTTTTCTTGGCGTAGTCCGCAAAAGCCTTTAAGGCCGGGTCGTGGACATCTTTGGATACGGGGGTAATCAGGTAAAGTTCGTTTTCAATCGGCTGGGCATTTGCCGGAGAAAAAGAAAAGAATAAGAAAGAAAAAAACAAAATGGCAATTCCCCAAAGCAGTTTCTTTTTCATGCCCTTGTCCCTCCTTGAAGATCGAAAATGCTCACAACGGCTCGATGTTGGTTACGTCAATTTGGTGTAAAAATAACTTAGGGAACGACGAATGTCAATAACAATGTCTGGTAGCAATGACCCTTTGGAAAAAACCGGCCTCGATGGAAGACAGGGGTTTATTATTTTTGAGGACTGGTTCGATTAAAAGATAACTTTTTCAGAAATTCCCGAAATTTTTATCATTGACAATGACCCCATTTGCCAAATAGATTTTATTAGTTTTGACGGATAAGGCATTAATTTGCCATCCAGAACAGCTAATTCCTCCGCGCACCTATCTTAACTTTTTGGGGAATTTTTCATGGGGGCGTTAAACTTTTCCGGCTATATTTTCGACCTCGACGGCACAATTTATCGGGGAGAGAAGCTCATTGCAGGGGCCAGGGAAACGATAGAAAAATTGAAATCCCTTTCCAAAAAGATCGTCTATCTTTCTAACAAGCCCATCCAGACTCGCGAGGATTACGCGGCCAAACTCTCCCGTTTGGGTGTACCTGCACAACCCGCAGAAGTAATCAACTCCTCCCTGGTCATGGCCCGATGGCTCTCCCGCCAGGCTCCAGGTGCGACCATCTTTGTCATCGGTGAACCTCCCCTGATTGCCGAGATGCGCCGGGAAGGATTTCGCATCACTGAAGAACCGAAAGAAGTCCAATATGTGGTCACCTCCTTTGACCGGACTTTCGATTACCGCAAATTAAACATCGCCCTCCAAGCCATCAAAAGGGGCGCCCATTTCGTGGCCACAAACCCAGACCGCACCTGCCCGGTGGAAGGAGGGGAGATACCGGACTGCGCAGCTATGATCGGGGCCGTTGAAGGGGCAACAGGGAAAAAGGTTGAGGTCATCGTGGGAAAACCTTCGGATATCATGATTCAGGTAGCTGTGGACACCATGGGGCTTCGTCCGCGGGATTGTCTTCTGGTGGGTGACCGCTTGGAAACCGACATGGTCATGGGGAAGAAAGCCGGGATGGCCACTGCCCTCGTTCTGACAGGAGTAACCAGCCGCGAAGCCCTGCGCCAATCGGGCATTCAACCCGATTATGTCTGGGAGAGTGTGGCCGAGATGCTCAAAGCGGATCGGTAGCGGCCGATGGCCCCGGCAGCCAAGGGATTACTTTGTTGCAAAAGTTAGCATTGTACGTGGCTCGGGAGCCAGGACGATGAGCGCGGGCAGCATCGGCCGGGAAAAGACCCCAATCCCTGCGTCCACCTTGGCCTCCGCAAAACGAGGCGGGGTGCACTTTCCCGCCCCATCCATGGAAGAACCACCGCCTTGGTGCCCAGCGAAGCGCCCTGGCCCCCGGGCCCGCAAAGAGCATGGAATGTCATAACTCCTTTTTAGGCAAGTTGGTACTAGGCGAAAAAACCGTAAAGTCTTTACTGGAGACTGTCGAAGAAAAAATTGAGGTTGTTTTCTCTTGGCAAATCATTCGCCAGGCTTACGGAGAGTAAATTTTTGGAAGCCAACGTTCTATTAATAGCCCTTTTCCTTGTTGCGATCGTTCTATTCTTCGAATTCAGCAACGGGTTCAACGATTGTGCCAACTTAGTGGTCACCCCGGTAATCACTGGGGCCCTGTCGCCCCGCAGGGCGCTTGTGGTCATGGCCGTCTTCGAGTTCATCGGGGCCTGGTTTCTGGGAACGGCTGTTGCCCAAACCCTCGGCATCGGGATCGTGAACCCTCAAAACATCACCCTTCCGGCGATATTCGCTGCTCTTTTTGGGGCGATATTATGGAACCTGGGGGGATGGTACTTTGGGATGCCTTCCAGCTCCTCGCACGCTCTGATTGGCGGACTCCTGGGAGCCGTAGCCCTGGGCTCGGGGCCTCAATGGATTCACTGGGGGAAAGTTTGGGAGGTATTGGCCATCCTTATTCTTACGCCCATTGTGGGGTTGCTTCTCGGCCATTACCTGACGAAGAAAGTCCTTGCCCTCTTCGAAAACTTCAAACCACCCCCGGCGAACCGCCTTTTCAAGAGATTTCAGGTCCTCACCTCAATCACCTTGGCCCTGAGCCATGGATCCAACGATGCCCAGAAAGGCATGGGTATCATCAGCCTTTCCCTGATCATTTTCTACCAGATTTCCCCCGAGATTATGGAGAAAATATACCAGCCAATGGACCAGAATGCTTTCTATGTACCCAAATGGGTCATCCTGGCCTGCTCTTTAGCCTTGGCTTTAGGGGTTAGCTCAGGGGGCTGGCGGATCATGAAAACCTTGGGAACAAAGCTTTACAAAGTGAGGCCGGTCCATGGTTTCAGCGCCCAGGCTTGTTCCTCAGCGATCATATACCTCTCCTCTCTGTTCGGGTTTCCGGTAAGCACCAGCCAAATTGTTTCTTCCTCCATCCTGGGAGCGGGATCTTCCCGGAGTCTTGGGGCTGTGCGCTGGGGAATCGGCCGGCAAATCTTTTTTACCTGGATTATCACCATTCCCGGGTCAGCCATCCTGGCAGCTCTTTTCCTTCTGCTCATGCAAAGATGGATATAAAAATCGCTGGACAGGGCATGAACTCCAGCTTAAAATGCTGAGAACAAGCCGATAAAAGAGAGGGAGTCTTAATGTCCTGGTTACGGAAAAAGAAGGTTGATTTCGGTGAGATGCTCCATGCTCAGGCCGAGAAGGTCTTGGAAGGACTCGATACTCTCCACGCTTGGGCAGCAGGGCTGGAAGGAGCGAAGAGTACTAAAGTGAAGGATGTGGAGCGAGAGGCCGATGAGCTTCGACGTATCCTAATCGAAGAACTCAACCAGACCTTTGTCACCCCCTTTGATAGGGAAGACATCTTCTCCCTATCCAGGGCCATCGATGATGTCATGGATTACGCCGACCGGACCGTAGATGAGATGGAAATTTATGAAGTCAAGCCAAATCGCTACATCATCGAGATGATCGACATCCTGCGCAAAGCAGCCCGGGAGTTGAGCGATGCCATCCGCCTAATCCAGAAATACCCCAACATTGCCCTGGAGCATGCCACCAAGGCCAAGGCCTGCGAGAATGAGATGGAAAATGCTTATCATCAGGCCTTGGCTGATCTTTTCAAAGGGACGGACACGGTTTACATGCTCAAAATGAGGGAAATCTACCGCCATCTCTCCAATGCCGCTGACCGGGGCGATGAAGCAGCCAACCTCATCGGCGACATTGTCGTGAAGATGACTTGAAGGTCATATTCCTTCCGCAATTCACCGGACTTACTTGTAGGTCACTTTCCCTTTCAGGGTTGTCGGGCTCTCGTAAAATTCCAAATATTTCTGGTTCCCTTCAGGCGTATCCGGGTGGTCCGGCCCGGTCGAGTCAAACCCTAAGCTTGACTTTGGGCCTGAGAATGCTAATATTCTTTTTCAGGAGAAACCAAGGC
>CAYQWO010000156.1:4831-7740 GCA_964421095.1 uncultured Syntrophaceae bacterium | reverse complement strand
AGATGTGTATAAGAGACAGGTAGAGGATACCCTGAATACTTTTATTAAAAATCTTGCCAAGACAGCCGTTCAGAAAAAAGAATATATCAAAAAACGAAAGGAGGAGGAAGAGGAAAGGATTGAGAGGGAGAAAAGGTGGGAGATAGAAAGGTGCCGGGCGGAAGAGGAAAAAAAGAAATTCGAAAAACTGATGAGTGATGTCGAGAACTGGCACAGAAGCAGAAGGATAAGGGAGTACATCGCCAAAGTAGAGGAAATGGCCGCGACCAGGAAGTATACGTTCAATTTTGAAGGCGGACTGGACAACTGGCTTAACTGGGCAAAGACCCAGGCTGACCGTTTAGCCCCTCTTTTCCCAGCCCCAGGCCCTCCAAAAGGCTCTCAGGATAAACCCGGAGGCGCCGATTCCCCGAAGACCTTTGAATGATCCACTCTCCTGATTCAGTAATGAAGGCGGCTGAAACATATGAGGAAATAAAGCCACTGATTGACCTCTGTAAAGCGGGGAAGCTATTCGAGGTGCAGGAATGGATTGCTTCCGGAAAGCCCGTTAATCTTCCGCCAAATCTCAATAGAAAAGGAGGCAGACCAAGTCCTTTGCAAGTTGCGATGGAATCCGGCTTCCATAGTCTTGTTAGAGTTCTGATTGATGGCGGCGCGCAGATAGAAGAGCCGAGATATTGTGCACTGGCGCATGCGGTTCAAGGGCCCCGGCTGGACATGGTGAAGCTCCTTGTCGAAAAGGGCGCAAGCATCCGCTCCATTGACATAGCAAGCGTTTTCGCGAGCTGGCAACCTGAGATGGTGGAGTATTTCATCGATCAAGGGGCGGATCTTGAAACCGGCAACCCTGTAGCATGGGCGTTATGTCATAAAATACGCCCAGCTTTGGGTCTTCTGAAGCGTTACTCTGAACGATTCCCGAGTTTCCAGGAACAGGCCAATATCGCCCTTCGCCATCATTGTTGGGAAGGCAACCTGAAATGGGTTTCGCTTATGCTATGGGCAGGGGCAGACCCCTATGCTAGAGGGGCGGATTCACCCGAGCAAGAATCGGATCCCGAAAACGACAACAATGCCCTGGAAAATGCGGCTTTCCACGGTCGCTTGGATATTTTTAAATTAAAAGCAATCCGCCTCGACCCTAACCAGCCGGATGCCCGGCGTCTCGTGGAAAATGCCTGTTATGCAGAAGATTCCAATGTCTTGGGGTATCTCCTGGAGAAGGGGTTCAACCCGAGGGATTGGGAGGACAAAGGATCTTCGTTGATAAATTCCCTTTTGTGCCGCATGAGCTTTGATTGGGACTTTAATCCTTTTTCGGGAGGGAAGAAAAAAGAAAAGGATATGGACACCAGTCGTTCCCGTGAAGAAATCAAAATGGTCCATATGCTAGTCCGGCATGGAGCAAGGTGGGAACCAGATCGTCATGATATCAGCCACGCCCGCCGTTCTTTATTAAAAATGATCCCGGATTATACCGTGGAGTTTGTGTGGATCATGTCAAAATATAGTGCCTGCTCAGGCGAATCTATCGAAGAACTTTTACGTACCGCGCCCATGCGCGCCCTGGTTTCAAAACATCTTTGCAGGATTGAGGAATTGGTGAACTCCAGGTGGAAACGCTAAAGTAGCTTCCTCAACGCCATGCTCCAGGGATCGAGTATAGAAAATCTAATTATTTTAGTAGATTACAATTGAATCCATAAAAGTATATTCAATGCGTCATAATTCATTTTATGAGTGAAAAATAGCGTACAAAATATATTTTTTTATTGACGTGACTATATTTTATGCGCTATAATTCATTTATATTAAGAATTACGACTTCTAGGATATAGCATGGAAACTATTTCTGGACTTGGGAAACTTGATAGACAGCGGTTATCCGAAACGATACGGGGGACAAAAGGAAGTATTTCTGTTTCGGAGGCGGCGGAGCTTTTGGGAGTCTCTGCTTCTGATGCCGCAAAAATGCTTGCCAGATGGACGAGCAAGGGGTGGCTGTCGCGGGTGAAAAGAGGGGTCTATGTCCCTATCCCACTTGAGTCTCGGACAACAGATATTCCATTGGAAGACGCCTGGATAGTAGCGGAGCGATTATTTCGGCCCTGCTATATTGGAGGGTGGAGTGCAGCGGAATATTGGAGTCTCACAGAGCAGATCTTCAGAACCATTGTGGTCATGACCACTCAAAAACCCAGAAACCGGAGACCGAATTTTAAAGGAACGAGCTTTCTGTTAAGGACGATACCAGAAAAAGCGATGTTTGGCCTTAAAGCTGTTTGGAGGAAAGAAGTCAAGGTCTTGGTCTCCGACCCATCCAGGACCGTAATTGACATGTTGAGCGACCCCCAGCTTGGGGGAGGGATACGATCGGTCGCTGATATTTTTAAAAATTACATGAAGCTGGAGATTAAAAATATGGATTTCCTGATCGAATATGCCACCCGGCTAGGAAATGGCGGCGTTTTCAAACGCCTTGGTTTTCTCCTGGAGAAATTCAATCCAGATGAGAAGCAGGCTATTGAGGCTTGTAAATCCAAGCTTACCAAGGGAAATTCGAAGCTCGATCCGGAACTTGCTGGTGACAAATTGGTCACCCGGTGGAGGCTCTGGGTTCCCGAAAACTGGATGGAGGCGCACTGATTTGATAAGTCGCCCAGAAATAATGGACTTCTCCAGAGAGTTTGGACTGAGACCAGACATGGTTGAAAAAGACTATGTGCTTGGATGGTTGCTTGCTGGAATTTCTAATCATAAAGAATTAGCGGCGAGGTGGGTGTTTAAAGGCGGCACCTGCTTGAAGAAATGCTTTTTTGAAACCTACCGTTTCTCTGAGGATTTGGATTTTACTATCGACGATGCTGGGCATCTTAATGAAAAATTTCTGGGTAAGGTCTTTATAG
>CAYQWO010000156.1:0-4821 GCA_964421095.1 uncultured Syntrophaceae bacterium | reverse complement strand
GTTTATGAGAAAACCGGTATTGAGCTTCCCCGAGAATTGATCCGTTTTGAGATTTATGCCAATCCACGCGGCAAACGATCAGCAGAAGGAAGGATCGGTTATCGAGGGCCGCTGCAAATGTCTCCACGCCGTGATCTACCCCGTATAAAATTGGATTTGACGAATGATGAAATCTTGGTCCTGAAGCCAGAGCTCCGTGAAATGCATCATCCATATTCAGACAGACTGGAAGAGGGTATCCATGTTCAATGCTATAGTTTCGAAGAACTCTTTGCGGAAAAAATAAGAGCATTGGCAGAACGGCTTAGACCACGGGATCTTTATGATGTCATCCATTTATACCGCCACTATGGCAACCATAGGAACCGGGTACTGGTATTGAGTACACTGAAAACGAAATGCGAATTCAAAAATATCCCGGTTCCAACCGTCGAATCTCTTGAGAACAGGCCAGAACGGGCTGAATTAGTAACTGAATGGGAGAATATGTTAGGCCATCAATTGCCTATGCTACCGCCGTTTGACCAATTCTGGAATGAACTTCCAGCCATATTTGAATGGTTATATCGAGCTGTAGAAAAGGCACCCCCTTCTCCGATGCCCTTAATGGGCGCGTCAGTGGATGAAACATGGAGTCCACCCCTCATGGCACATGCCTGGCATGCAGCCGCTCCGCTCGAAGTCGTACGTTTTGCTGCAGCCAATCGGCTTTGTGTGGATTTGACCTATGCAGGGACCCGCCGCATAATAGAGCCCTATTCCTTACGCAGAACCCGCGAAGGGAATTTACTACTGTATGCCGTGAAACACGGTACAGGAGAAGATAGGTCATACAGAGTTGATCGCATACAAGGTGCCAGTGCTACAAAGACACCATTTTCACCTCGATATGTCGTTGAGCTGGCTGCATCAGGACCACTTTCAATCCAACCCTCAATCCGGGGCGGAATCGGATCAACAGGGTACAAGTCCCCCGAGACGGGGGAGATCAATCGATATTCGGGAAGCCCGGCCTCATCTCTTGGCCCCAAATACGTTTTTCAATGTTCCTTATGCGGAAGACAATTTACTCATAAATCATACGATGCGTCAATAAATTCTCATAAAAACAAGCAAGGGTATCCCTGCCCAGGCCGCTACGGGGTTTATATTACTACCAAGAATTAATCAAAGCTATACGCAATGTGAGGCCAAGGGACGTTGCTTAAAGTCTTAAAAATTGGGGGAGGGAAGGAGGTGTTGCTGACTCCAGCAGGTTGCAAAAGCGGGAAAGGGGGACGTTCGTGCAGAGATTGCCTAACAATCTCCCCCACAATTTAACGGCCGTAGTGGAGAGGGAGACGTTTGCAGGTTCGGGGTGAGGACTATTTTCTTTGCATTCTTATTCCAGCAGGGCGTGGTCAGGCTAAGAGAGGAATGGCCTCACATCTTCGTGCAGCCCTCAAAGCTGTCTATTTTGGGGATGAGAGTCCTGACCCAGGAATTGCTTATTTACCTTGGTAGTGATATCCAACTTGGGAGTAGGTAACGAATCCCAAGAAGACTCGGAAGTTAAAAGCTTGTTAGGCTTTCCCGGAAGGGGGGAGTCCAAGTCGGGCCACTACTTTAAAGAGTATAGTCTCCTCGCTTTTTGATAAAGTGTTGGCTAATAGCTCCAAATGGGCAGCCGTTGCGACTATACGATTACCCGACTTTCTTCGCTAACGCTTCAGCGTCCGGTCAATCAGTTCGACCACACCCCGGAGGGCGTCGAAGACCTTGTTCCTCTCCCGCATGAGCCGGGTCATGAGGAGTTTTCGTTCGACGCTTCCCGCGGGGTAGTTCACATAGTCCTTGACCGATTCCAATACCGGGATCGGCTTGCTAAGGGCTGAAAGGCCGTAGGTGTCCTGCCCGTACCTGCCCTTTACCGTGCTGACCACCGGCGTGAGAATTCGGCTGATCTGCATCAGGCATTCATTGGCCTTCAAGATAGTCGACATTTTTTTCGCCGGCTTTTCCCCGGCCAGTTTGTTAGTCAGCTGGCGCAGCTTCAAGGCCCTCTGCCGGTAGGCCTTGGCCCACTTGATCTCCCGGCTCAGGTCAAACTCCTCCCCCGCCAGCTTCTGGACCTCCTGGAGCCGGCTGATGATTTCGTCGGCGGAGAAGACATACTCGAAGGGGAGAAGGACGCTGTTGGCCAGATGCACCGTGTAGGCCATGTACATCCGGGCGTCGCTGATCAGGTTGTCCGGGTCCATTTTATCCCACGTATCCTTGGCACTGTGATACCACCAGCCTAAAGCCGCACCATGCCATTCCTTCTTTCTCTCCGGCGTGGGATGATGCCGGCCGTTGATGCTGGGGACTCCAACCCCGAAAAAGGATTGGTCGCCGGTCCGGGCCAACCGCAAATACTCGGTGGTCTTTTCCCCCAGCATCTCTTTCACCATGCGCTGATGGAAGCGGTAGACCTGGGGAGAGGTTGTCGCGGCGTACACTGCTGCGTCCTTCAGCCCCGGAGAGTCCACATTGATGTAAATAATTCCGTTCTGGGAGAGTTCTTCCCAGTATCGGTCCACAAACCACGAGGATCCTTCCATGATACCCGTCTCATGGCCGGGCCAAAAGGCGATCCAAATCGCGTGATGGAATTTCTTTCGATTTTTCCAGAGGACACGGGTTAGCTCGAGCTTCACTGCCGTTCCGGTGGCATTGCAGGTCACCCCTCCCCCCCAAGCGTCATAGTGCCCGCCTATCAGGATGAATTTCTTCGAAGCCCCGCTTCCCGGGATGACAATATGGGGAAGAAGGATGGTCTCCCATTTCCGAACCGCGTTGGCCGTCAGGCGAACCCGTACCATCCCCTTCCGGCAGAGACCGAGCAGCTTCTCTCCTTCCGCTCGGGTAATCCCTACCGCCGGGATAGTGGGCATGAGATGAAAATCTTCATCCGTCGGATTTCCCCAGATGGCTTTCGCCGTACCCAGAGGAAGACTGTCATGCTCGGGCAGTCCCCAGTTCATTTGGATCTGCCCCATAGCCCCCTTCAGGGTGGCGATCCTTACCTTTTCCGGGCGGGGAGGAGCCTGGGAAAATTCGACCAATACAATTTTTCCCCGCACATCCAGGCCTTCGTAGTCGCTGAAGGCTCCCTGGCCGGCAAAGACCACCTCCCCCTCGATCCCTTCCTTGGGGGTCGATTGGATCTGAGCCAGGGTGCTACAGGTGAGGGTCCTTGATTCGGGAGAAAGCAATTCGAGTTTGCTCTCTTGGGGAAAGCTCACGTAGGCATCGATCTCATGGACGGTAACAGGAATCTTGTCCTTTTCCAAAACTTCCTGGAAATAGGCGACGATCTTTCGTTCCTCTTCGCTGCCAGAAAGCCGCTGGGGGGCAATTTCGATGATCCTGCGGACATGCTCCAAAAGGCGCTCCCGATCGATGGCATCGTAATATTCCTGGTACATTTTTCTCCTCCTTTTTTGGAGATGGTTTATTTCCTGAGATCCCTTGCTGGTTTGGGCAAGGGAAGTATATTGCAAGAGGAAAGACGGATCAAGAAAAATTCTTGACTAATCCCCTAAAAATCCGGAATATATTAGTCGACTACCCAAAAAATTTTGGGCCTTCAGGAATACCCCCTTCCGAAGGTCTCCCTTGGAATATTCGGCGGGGTCCTGAAGACCCTGCCGAAGGACTTGGTTCCGGCCGATTTCCTGCAGATCGAAAGATGCAAGGAGGGTTCCCGTGCAGCCAGAGAAGAATATGATCCTCGATTTTCTCGAGGGATATAAGAGACAAATGGCCGAGATCGCCCAGTCCATATGGGGATTTGCCGAACTGGGGCTGGAGGAGGTCCAGTCTTCAGCTTTATTGGCGGAAGAATTGGAGAGACAGGGTTTCTCCGTCAAAAGGGGAGTGGCCGGGATGCCCACCGCCTTTGTGGCCGTATGGGGAGAGGGAAAGCCGGTCATCGGGATTCTTGCCGAATACGATGCTCTGCCCGGCCTGTCCAATCATGCCGTTCCTTACAAAAGTCCCATCCGGGAGGGGGCTCCGGGCCACGGCTGCGGGCACAACCTCTTCGGCACGGCAAGCCTGGCCGCCGCCGTGGCTGTGAAACAGGCGATGGAAAAATGGAAAATCCCCGGCACGGTGAAATGTTTCGGCACCCCGGCCGAGGAGGTCTGTATAGGAAAACCCTACATGGCCCGGGGCGGCCTTTTTGATGACGTCGACGCCTTTCTCGACTGGCATCCTGATTTTCAGACCACTGCTTACTACCGCACCTGCAACGCTTACGCCAGCGTTAAGTACACTTTCCGCGGGGTCAGCGCCCACGGCAACAAGCCCTGGCTGGGGCGCAGCGCCCTCGAAGGGGCGGAGTTGATGGGAGTGGCCGTCAACTTTCTCCGGGGTCACATGGACCTGGGCCAGCCCCCGGAGGGAGCGGCAACAATCAACTATACCTACACCGAATGTGGCCAATACCCGAATGTGATTCCCGATACAGCTGAGGCCTGGTACATCTACCGGATTCCGAACCGCCGGGACCTGGAAGCTCTCCACCAGAGGATTCTCAAATGCGCCCACGGTGCGGCCATGGCCACCGAGACCCAAGTGGAAGCAAAGATTTTGACCGGCACCCATGAGCTTATCCCCAATGAAAAAATGGCCCAGCTTCTGTACCGAAACCTCGAACGGATCGGCCCTCCACTCTTCGAGACGGAGGAGGATAAGTTTGCCAAAGAACTTCAGAAGGCCTATCAGGTGCAACCTCAGGGATTGTCATCCTGGATCGTTCCCCCCACCGAAGGATGGAAAGGGGTGACCGACAGT
>CAYQWO010000155.1:6356-7751 GCA_964421095.1 uncultured Syntrophaceae bacterium | reverse complement strand
CGTCGGCAGCGTCAGATGTGTATAAGAGACAGAGCGTATACTTCCAGGCCCTCCTTAGTCCAGTGCAAAGGCGAGACGATGGTATAGCCCGTGCTCACGATGGGGCGCGATCTCAGGTCTCCTCCTATCTCCGCGAGGTAAGCCTGGGCCATCTCCACAATGATGGTGGCTCCCTGGGGGGTATAAATACAGGGCCGGAGATGCTTTGAGGTATTTTCCATCATGCCCCGGAATCCCACAAAGTCCTTGGCTTCTGGCGGATACTCGCTAAGGTTTGTGCCGACAATCCCTTGAATGGAGGGCAGGGCGTCCACCACGCGGCAGAATTCTGCGAAATCCTTTTCCGTGATGGGATGGGAATCCTTTCCCCGGGTGAAGTTCAGAGCATTTCCAGTCCAGAAAACTGAGGGGCCTCCGGGTTCGGCAATGGCGAGACCGCCTTTGCGGTCAGCAAAACTGGCCTTCGGAGGACATAACTTTAACTTTTCTTTCACCACGGCTCGGGGGAAGAATACGCGACTCTTCTCTTCATCACCCCGGCAGCCTGCCTCGCAAAGCTTCTGGAAGATTTCCGGGTGATCCACCCGAACCCCGGTTTCCTCCAAAACTCGAAAAGAGGACTCCAAAATCTTTCTTCGGTCTTCGTCGCCAATAATGGAAATAGTGATCATGGTGCTGCCCCTACTAACCCTCCCATTGGAGGAAGTCATCCCTGAAAATAGTATTTGTTACCTTTCGTCCTTTCATCCTGCACATCCCCCGACTCTACTCGGTGCCCAATTCCTCTTCTTCCCTGGCCTGCTAACTCAGGGTCCAACGAAATGATCGAGAAGGCTCGCGTCAAGAAAGCAGGTATGGCCTTACTTGGTAATGAAATATTATACTGCCCGCTGCCAAAAAATAAAGAAAATCCGGAGAAATAGGTCTGAGATCACTCTGGATCGGGCAGCCATCAAGCTTTTTTAACCTGGGTGGGAATGGGGAATCATTTCACGAGATAGGGGAGATTCACCGTAATCGCCCGGGTGGGACAGTCCATCTCGCAGGCGCCGCAGTACCAGCAGTCGACTTCGTATTTCGCTTCGGCCAATCCGGTTTCCTCATTTGTGCGGAAAACATCGCAGGGGCATATATCTACGCAAACGGCGCAACCGTCACATCGTTCTGCACTTACTTGAATCTGCATCTTAACCTCCCGCCACCGGCTGGGTGGAGACCGAAGGCCGGCCTGCGTCATCCCGCGTCACGACCACAAATTTCCTCCAGACATCATCATCCCGCTGGGGAAAGTCAACTCGATAATGATAGATTCCCCAGCGGCTCTCTTTCCGCGCCAGAGAAGCGACAGTCACCATCTCCGCACCGCTCGCCTCGAGGGCGTCGCGCATGGCCTCC
>CAYQWO010000155.1:0-6346 GCA_964421095.1 uncultured Syntrophaceae bacterium | reverse complement strand
GCACAATCCAGGATGGCCTGCACCTCCATGGCCTTCATGGCGTCGTGCCAGTCCGCAGCCTTCAGCTGATTCAGTTCTTCCCTTAGGCGAGCCAACCGCTCCCGGGCAATCTTTAATTTTGGCTCAGACTTCGGATTGTCCACATATTGGTTGACCGTCATCCGGAGCTTTCGTTCAAAAAGTGCGGGAGGCAGGCCTTCTGACCGTCGGAGGGGGGCGAAGACTCGTTCTCTCTCCGCCTCAACTTCATCTGTCCTGGGAGGTTGGTTTTCCCCTTTCTGGGCAAATTGCGCCGCTTGCCGCCCTGCAATGCGCCCCAGAACAAAGGCTCCCATGAGACTTGTGCCATTTGCCGCCGCATCTCCTGCGGCGTAGAGTCCAGGAACGTTCGTCTCCGCCCGGGCGTTCACTTTCAGGCCGTTGATCCCGTGGCCTCCGCAGAGAACCGGTTCGCTCAGGTTGATCTCGATCGGGTCCCGGCCGATTTTAATCCCCCTCTCCTCAAAGAACTTCCTGAAGGTGGGCCGCTCGGTCGTAAAGAAGCAACGCTCAAGTTCTTCGATCATTTTCGGAGAGAGATGGCGGGTATCAACATATATGGGTCCTCGGCCCTCCTGATATTCGCGCAGGATGGCAGAGAACAAATCCATGAAATTATTCAATTCGAAGCTGTCCCCTGAAGGCCTCTCCAGAAAAGGCTGGCCAAAGGCATTGACCAACCTTCCCCCAAGGGAAAGGGGAGCCAACCCCGGCCCGTTGAAATAGCGCACGGTGATGTAGTGCTTAACGCACTCCATGTTAACCAGCCGGGCTCCTGCGCGGTAACCCAGGGAATAGGAATCCCCTGCGCAAGCCGGGCAGTCGAAAACGGCGTGGAGGACTCCGGTCTCGGGGAGTCCAAAACGGGCCCCGCTCCCGGCGGCCAGGATGACCGTCCGGGCAGGAAAGACCATAGACTCACCGCTACGAATATCCAGCGCGCTTATGCCGGCCACCCGACCGTCCTTGGTAAAGACCGAAGTCACCGGTGCGTGCTCGATCCGTCGGACCCCCCGCCGTTCTACTTCCCGGTCGAGGATTCCCTTCAAGTCTCCCGCCATAGAAATACTGGTAACGGCTGCCCCGGTGTCTCGCGCGGACCATTGTTTGAAGGTCTGGTATTGACCCTTCTCATCGTGAGGGAATTCGACTCCCCAGGATTCCAGATCCTCAAGAACAGCGAAGCTCTCTTCTCCTACCGCCCTCACCACCGTAGGATCCAGAATTCCCTGAGCAGCCGACATTTGGGCCCGAACCAGGTCATCCACCTGGCTGATTCCCGGGATCACCGCCACGTTGATGGCATCCATGCCGCAGGCGATAGACCCTCCCCTTCGGATAGAAGCCTTCTCTAGGATAACAACTTCAGCGTCCGGATGGGTGTCCTTGGCCGAGATGGCGGCCAAGCATCCCGCGGCCCCCCCACCGACAATGGCCACATCGAAGTAGTCTTTAGGGTTTTTCATCTTTGAACGATTTCCTTCCTCTATAGGTTGGGATCTTCTCCGGGCACTCGATCCGGAGTCTTTCCTCCGATGACTCTTCCAAAAAATGGGGAAAAAACCACCGCTCCTGCTATGAGAAGCATGGCCAGGGAAATGGGGCGAGTGAAGAAAACGCCCAGGTCCCCTTGAGAAACCGTCAGCGCCTGGCGGAGGGCGCCCTCCAGCATCGGCCCGATCACGAGGGCGAGCACCACGGGCGTGGCCGGGTAATTGGCTTTTCGCATGAAGTAGCCGATCACTCCAAAAATCAACATCAGCCAGATTCCCAAAACCTGATTGTTGACCGCAAAGGCGCCGATTACGCAGAATAAAACGATGAACGGAAGAAGGATGCGGTAGGGAACCAAAAGCATACGGACAAAGATGCCCACGAGCGGCAGGTTCAGGATGAGGAGGACCAGGTTGCCGAGGAACATGCTGGCCACGACTCCCCAGAAGAGTTGGGGCTGCTCCTGCATCAGCATCGGCCCTGGCCGCAGGCCTTGCATGATGAAAGCATTGAGCATGATGGCCGTAACAATATTGCAGGGAAGGCCCAGGGCAAATAAAGGCACTAACGCCCCTCCGGTTCCCGAATTGTTCGCCGATTCAGGCCCAGCCACTCCTTCAATCACCCCTTTTCCGAACTGCTCCGGCTGCCGGGAGAGGCGCTTCTCCAGGGCATAGGAGAAGAAAGAGGCCAGCAGGGGTCCGCCCCCGGGAATGATCCCGGTGAAGAACCCAAGCACCGACCCCCGACCAATGGGGCCGGCAGACTGGCGTAATTCCTCCTTATTGGGCCAGATCCCTTTTATGTCCGCGGAAAATACCTCCTGCGATGCCCATTTTTCCACACTCACCAGGATTTCCGGGATCGCAAAGAGTCCCATCGTCACGGCTACAAAGTCGATTCCATTCCAGAGTTCGGTAATCCCGAAGGTGAGGCGGACCTTGGAGGTAAGGGCGTCCATTCCCACCGCGCTAATGGCCAAGCCGAAGAGGGCCATGATCAGGGCCTTAAAGAGAGACCCCCCGCAGAGATAGGCTACGGTCGTAAGCCCGAGAACCATAAGGGAAAAATATTCCGGCGGCCCGAATTTTAGAGCCAAGGGAACTACCAGGGGAGCGAGCAGCATGAGGGCAACAACGCTGAAAATTCCGGCCAAAAAAGAGCCGATGGCGGAGATCCCGAGAGCAGCTCCGGCTTTTCCTTTCTTGGCCATCTGGTAACCATCCAAACAGGTGACGACTGAGGCTGCCTCCCCGGGCACATTAATAAGGATAGAGGTCGTCGAGCCCCCATACATGGAGCCATAATAGATCGCCGCAATGATGATCATCGAAGTCGTCGGATTCATCCCATAAGTCATGGGCAGGAGAAGGGTAATCCCCACCACCGGGCCGATTCCCGGCAACACCCCGATGGCCGTTCCCGCCAGGCAGCCCAGGAAAGCAGCCAGAAGGTTGATGGGGGTGAGGGCTACGGAGAAGCCCATGTAGAGATGCTGCAGAACATCCATGGATCGACTCGTATTATCAGCGGCCTAATAGGTTGACATTGGATTAAGTATTCTTGCGAATGAAGTAGGGGCAATTCATGAATTGCCCCTATACCCGTCATAAGGCCAGTAGCCCCTCAGGCAAGGGCATCTCGAAAAGCCTGGCAAACAGCCAGTATGACCCGAGGACGGCTCCCAGCGAAAGCGAGACCGCCACCCACCACCGCCCTCTCTGGTAGAATTGAAGAAGGCTCAAGAATAATAAAAAGGTCGCGATGATGAACCCCAGAGGCTTCAAGAGCAAGGTGTAGAGAACGAGCGAAGCGAGAACCCAAACGACCCGCCGGCATCCATCCTCTCGAGGGAGAAGGTCCCGGGTTTTTTGCCCACTGGCGGGTCGAATCAGCAGGACTACAGAGAGTGCCGCCAACGCAATCCCGATCCAAACCGGGAAAAAACCCGGACCCGGGGCACCCTCCTTCCCAGACGGCAGGTTGGCCCCCTGATGGATTAGTAACAAACCGAGGGCCAGGGTTAGGATGGACGCCAACCTATCGGCTTTCATCCCCAAATCTCTCATTTCTTTCCCAGGGCCTTGATGATCTCTCCGAAGCGCTGATAGTCTTTCATCCAGATGGCCTTGTACTCCTCGCCGCTCTTAAAGACGACCTCCTGGCCCAGCCTTTTCATTGCCTCCTTGTACTCCTCGCTTTCGGCAGAGATTTTGCGGAAAACATCTTGCAGCTTCTGCACCACTTCTTGCGGGGTTCCCTTAGGAACCAGAATCCCATTCCAGGCAGTCATCACAATGTCGTAGCCTTGCTCTCGGAAAGTGGGAATTGTTTTTCCGGCTATCTGGATGGGCTTGGCACTGCTGGCCGCCAGAACTTTCACTTGATTGCCGGCCAAAAACCCGGCGATCCCTGCCGGCTGGGCTGGAACGGCATGAATGTGTCCGCCCAGAAGAGCAGTCACGGCGGGAGCCGTCCCATTATAGGCCACATACCGCATGTTCGCCCCGCTCTTGAGTTTGAACTCTTCCAGGGTAAGAGTCAGAACGCTCCCGGAGGTCTGGCCGAAGATCAGGCCTTTGGGCTCCTTCTTGGACCATTCGATCCACTCTTTTACGTCGTTACAGGGGGCATCGGCTTTTACGGTAAAGACCATGGGAAATTCACAGAGATAGGCCACGGCAATAAAATCATCCGGAACTTTGTAAGGAACGGGATTGAGATGAGGCTGCGTCACAAGCGGACCGATAGCGGCCAAAAGAATAGTGTACCCATCGGGCTTGGCTTTGGCCACTTCCGCAGTCCCCACAGTCCCCGAGCCGCCGGTGTAATTTACGATGGCAAAAGACTGGCCAAGATAGGGAGGTGCCACCTTGGCGATGGCCCGCCCGAGGATGTCCGTATCCCCTCCGGCAGCAAAGGGAATGACCATCTGCACCGGCTTCCGGGGGTATCCCTTTTCTGCACCATATGCGCAGAAGGTCATCACCAAGGTTAAGGCCAATGTCGAAATCATGATGGACCGAATTTTCATCGCTCACCAGCCCCCTTTCCTGAATTGAAGTTTTGTTTTGTTAAAATAACACCATCTTGTTCGCAATGGCAGATTTCGCAGAAAACAGCTTCTAAATCCCCCCACCCCCCCTTTAATAAAGGGGGGCAAGGGGAGATTTTTATGTTCCGTTGATGAAGAAGCCATCATTTGAAATTTACTTTAAGGAGAAACCAACTCCTGGTAATGTCCCGGCGGAAGGAAGATTCCGCCTGAAGTGCGGTAAAATTCTTTATCCAAATGGAAAAATCCTCCCTTCGACTCAATCCACCCTGCCCCACGAAGGGGATGGTCGGCAATCATTCGAGTCCAATATTTATAGTTCTGCTCGCCGTTCGATTCGATGATCCCGGCGGAGAGTCCTGGGAAGGGCCCCAGCCGGGCAGAAACATTCTTATTCCATTCCAGCAGCAAGGGAATGCAGGCGTTATCGGCGATAAAGCACGTTAGGCCTCTTTCATAGGCGGTTTGGATCATCTTCAACGACATGCTGAGGGTTTTGCCCGAAGGTTTGATAGCAATGGCCTTATATCCCAGGTCTATCCTTTCTCCAACCCCGGCTCCATCTTCCACGGACTCATCGGCGGCGATGCGAACCGGAACATCCGAGACGTCTTCTTTCACTTCCCCGGGGAAGGGCTCCTCGATCAAGGCAATCTGTCTCAGCATGCCAATTCGGTCGGCCTGGTCAACCAGCTTTCCCAAGGTAGCCTTATCCGGGTATCTTCCATTAGCGTCCAGATAATAAAGGATCTTACCGTTGGGCGAATGGGGGCTTCTCTCATCCCGTAGAGCTTGATGGATTTCGGTCAGACGGTCTTGATCCTTCTTCAACATCCCCTCCGGAGTCCCGGCCTGACCCACTTTGATCTTGAGAAAAAAGTGACCTTCTCTTACCAGGGTAATGAGTTCCTCTTTGGAGCAGTCGTAGGAAACAACCGGTAACCGGGCGATCCGGGAGAGCCGGTGTGACAGGGCCGGTCGGTATTCTTCCGGAATCATTCCGTCAAAATCAAGGCCACCCCTTTCCAGGGCCAAGAGCTTCCATAGAGTAAGATCCAGGGCCACGAGGGAGTTCAAAGTGAAAGTCTTTTTCAAACCCCGATTTCCGGTGAGTCCAATCCCATACTCATGGACGTCGGGAAGGATTGCCTCGATCGCCTCGATGGGGTCCTGAAAGCTTTTCCCCACGACAAGCTGTGCGCCTTTTTCTGCCATGGCCGCCATGATCATGTTGCCGCCGGCTTCTGAATAAGAAGAGAAAACGGCCGGGTCCGACCACAGAACGGCGGTACCGCCGATTCCCGTAGCCCGCGTCCCCTCGGAGGATTCCAGTTCTATGATGAGAGTCCATTTCTCCCGGAAGGAACTCCCTTTGAATTGAAAAGGACGTACCAGAGGCTCCCGTTCAAAATTGAAACGATATTTTCGAACTTGAATGGCGTCCATATTCAAATACTTTTATTGTATCTTTCCCCATTCCGTAGGGGCGAGGTTACCTCGCCCCTACAATTTTACATGATCTGAAAGGGCGGTTCATGAAGCGACCAAATCCCCCCTGCCCCCTTTTTTAAAGAGGGGTTGGGTGGATTTTTGATTGGCTTAGTTTTTAAATTAAAAAGGTGCCCCAAAATTCTCACGACAACTTCCCGGCGGAATCCCGATCCAGATAAATCCTAACACAAGAATGCTTTCTCAAAGCCGAAGAAGGACAGGCGGATGATATAGGCCCCTCCCACATTTTCCTCACTGCCTCCGCTT
>CAYQWO010000154.1:1969-7783 GCA_964421095.1 uncultured Syntrophaceae bacterium | reverse complement strand
AAAAAGATTGGATTGGGGATAGACGAATATGGCTTCTGCCGATCCAAGGAGTTTTCACCCCTCGAAACCACTAAGCCCGGCATCTTTGTGACCGGAGCCTTCCAGGGTCCCAAAGATATTCCTGAGACAGTAGCTCAAGCCAGTGGAGCCATGGTTAAGTCTGCGGGCTTGCTTTCGGAAGTCCGGGGTACTCTGGTTAAGAAAAAGGAATACCCTCCAGAAAGAGATGTCCAAGGACAAAAGCCCCGCATCGGGGTATTTGTTTGCCACTGTGGAATAAATATTGGAGGTGTTGTCAAGATCTCCGAGGTAAAGGATTATGCCAAGACACTGGATGGTGTAGTTTATGTAGGAGATAATCTCTATACCTGTTCCCAAGATACCCAGGAGAAGATTAGGGAGGTTATCAAAGAACATAGCCTCAATCGAATCGTAGTAACCGCCTGTTCCCCCCGAACTCATGAACCCTTATTTCAGGAAACTATAAGGGAAGTCGGGCTAAATCGCCATCTTTTTGAGATGGCCAACATCCGGGACCAGTGCAGCTGGGTGCATCAGCATGAACCGGAAAAAGCTACCCAGAAGGCTAAAGAGCTCCTGAAGATGAAGGTGGCGAAAGCCAGGTTAATTCAACCTCTGAAGGAGATAGAAATTCCAGTCCATAATAAGGCATTGGTTATCGGGGGAGGCATCGCGGGGATGAATGCCGCCCTGGAGATTGCTAATCAAGGTTTTGAGTGCTATTTGGTGGAGAAGGATAAGGAACTTGGTGGAAATTTGAAAAGTCTTTACTATTCTATGGAAGGAGCAGATATCCAGAAGTTTCTGGCGGATACGGTCAAAAAAGTAAAAGAGAACGAACTTATCCATGTATACACAGATAGCGAAATAAAGGACGTCTCTGGGTATGTCGGAAATTTCAGCGCTGCCCTACGGAATGGGAAAGGGAATGAACAATTGGAGCTGGGAGCGATCATCGTGGCCACGGGGGGTGGAGAGTATAAACCAACTGAATATTTGTATGGAGAGGACGAAAGGGTCTGTACTCAATTGGAGTTGGAAGAAAAGATAGCCCAAAATCCCTTAGCGATTCAGGGATGGAAGAACGTAGTGATGATCCAGTGCGTGGGATCGAGGAACGGTGAGCACCCTTACTGCAGTAAAATATGCTGCTCCCAAGCTATTAAAAATGCCCTTAAACTGAAGGAAGTGAATCCCTTCCTTAATATTTTTATCCTTTATCAAGATATTCGGACGTACGGATTCTTGGAGGAATATTATAGCCAGGCAAGAGCGCAGGGAGTAGTTTTCCTGAGGTATGAACAAGGCAAGATGCCGCAGGTCACCAGAGAGGATGGAAAGATTAAAGTAAGGATCTTCGATCCCATTGTGGGGGAGGATTTAGTCCTGGATCCAGATATCTTGGCTTTGAGCGTGGCCATTGTCCCTACCCCCAGTGAAGATTTGGCCAAGTTGTTGAAGGTCCCCCTGACTGCGGAAGGCTTCTTCTTAGAAGCCCATGCCAAACTGAGGCCCATAGAGTTTGCTACGGATGGCATTTTCTTGTGCGGGCTGGCCCATTTTCCCAAACCCATCCCCGAATCCATCTCTCAGTCCAGTGCGGCCGCGGGAAAGGCGGGTATTCTTTTATCCAAGGGCACGGTCCTGGTTGAACCCATCATCTCCTGGGTGGATGAAGAGAGGTGTATCGGTTGCGGATTATGTGAGCTAATCTGTCCTTATAAAGCTATGCAATTGAAGGATACCGAGGCAGGCAAAAGGGCAGAGACGATACCTGCCTCCTGTAAAGGATGCGGCTTATGTGGGGCCAGCTGCCCTCAAAGAGCGATAACCAACTACCATTTTACAGAAGATCAACTTTTGGCCGAGATCAATGCCTTGGCCATATAATCATTTTACAGGTTCTGGCGTAGAGACGCGTCGCGCCACCCGTTAAAATCTTCGAGGGGAAAGATGGGGGCATTCGAGCCAAAAATCATAGGATTCTGTTGTAATTGGTGTTCCTACGCCGGAGCGGATCTGGCGGGGGTTAGTAGATTTCAGTACCCTACCAACCTCAGAGTCGTAAGGGTCATGTGCTCCGGAAGAGTAGATCCCAGCTTCATTTTCTCCTCATTTCTGGCTGGTTTCGATGGGGTAATGGTTCTGGGCTGTCATCTGGGCGACTGCCATTACCTCACGGGAAACTATCACGCGCAAAAGAAGATGCAGATGGTGGAAACACTTCTGGGATTGGCAGGAGTAGATCGAAAGAGGTTCATTCTGGATTGGGTCTCGGCGGCAGAGGGGGAAAGGTTTGCCCGGATCGTGACTGAATTCGCCAACAAAATTAAAGAAGTGGGTCCTTTGGCAAAGGATGAATCCTTCATCCTATCTCTGAAAGCGGCCAGGATTACCACGCAGGGAGAAAAAGTCCGCTGGCTGGTAGGAAATGAACTAAATCTTCTGGAAAAGGGGAATGTATTCAGAGAAAAAATTTCTCCAAGCGAGTTTTCCATCTTGATCGACACCCTTCTCCAAGATGAATATAAGAAGAATGAAATTGGTCTTCTTTTGGAAAAGAATCCCTACAGTGTGAGGGAAATAGCTGACCTTGTGCAGCTATCCCCCCAGCAAGTATCTTCCTATTTAGTGGATTTGGAGGATTTAGGGATGATCAGCCTTCATTCCCTTGCCGGGAAAACGCCGAAGTATATTAGAGCGAGGCGGTAGAGAATTGGTTGGGTTACTTTGAAGGAGAATTCGTTAGATGGCTAAAGATGGGCAAAAAGAGAAAATTGGTTCTGTCTTGGTGGTAGGCGCAGGAATTGGAGGAATGCAAGCCTCCTTAGATCTGGCCGAGTCGGGATACCTGGTTCATGTGCTCGATTCTTCACCCAGCGTGGGCGGAATCATGACTCAGTTGGATAAGACCTTTCCTACCCACGATTGCGCCATGTGAATTATCTCTCCCAAGCTCGTGGAGCTTGGCCGACACCTGAATATCAATGTTCTTACCCATGCTGAGGTTAAAGGGATTGAGGGAGAGCCGGGCGACTTTCAGGTCACTTTGGTAAGAAAACCTCGATATATTAACGTAGATAAATGTACTGGGTGTGGAGAATGCGCCCGCCACTGTCCGGTGAGTGCCCCAAATTCCTATAATGAAGGTTTATCGAAAAGATCGGCTATCTACATTCGGTATCCTCAAGCCATTCCTTTGGCCTTCGCCATCGATCGACAAAAGTGTATCGGCTGCGGTCTTTGTGAGAAGGTATGCCTGGCCGGAGCTGTTAAATATTCTGAAGAAGAAGCCACAGAAAGGTTTAAGGTCGGGGCGGTGATTCTTTCCCCGGGCTATGAAATGTATGATGCCAGACTGAGTCCGGAATATGGCTATCGGCGGTATCCGAATGTAATTACTTCTCTGGAATTTGAGCGGATCCTTTCCGCCTCTGGGCCTTATAAAGGCCAGCTCTTTAGGCCTTCTGACCGGGATATTCCGCAGCGGATCGCTTTCATTCAATGTGTGGGGTCCCGCGATCTTACCTACGCCAAGGGTTATTGCAGCTCTGTCTGTTGTACCTATGCCATCAAAGAAGCCATTGTGGCCAAAGAACACAGTCCTCTTCCTCTGGAAACTACGATCTTTATGATGGATCTTAGGACGTATGGAAAAGATTTCGACCGGTATTACCATCGGGCGAAAGAAGAACACCGCGTGAACTTCATAAGGTCTAAAGTTTATGGGCTTGAAGAAGTGGATGGGACTGGCGATCTCTTAGTTAAATTTAACACTGAAGATGGGAGGAATGCTACGGAGGTTTTCAATCTTATAGTACTCTCCCTGGGATTTCAACCTTCTTCCAGCACCATCAAACTGGGCAAACAATTAGGGATCAACCTGAACTGGTATAACTTCTGTGCCACCCGCCCTTTTACCCCGCTGGAGACCTCCAAACCAGGGATTTTTACCTGCGGAGCTTTTTCTGGCCCTAAAGATATCCCTGAGACGGTGATGCAGGCCAGTGGGGCAGCAGGAAGTGTCTCGGCCCTGCTTGCACCCGCCAGAGGGACTCTGACCAGAGTTAAGGAATACCCGGAAGAAAGGGATGTAAGTAAGGAGGAACCCAGGATCGGGGTATTTGTCTGCAACTGTGGGATAAATATCGGGGGAGTTGTAAATGTCCCCGTCGTGAGGGATTATGCCCGCACTTTGGATCATGTGGTTTATGCTGAGGACAATTTGTATACCTGCTCCCAGGATACCCAGGAGAAAATCAAAGAGAAAATAGTTCAGCATAACCTCAACCGGGTGGTGGTCGCCTCTTGTTCTCCCAGAACCCATGAACCGACTTTTCAGGGAACCTTGAAGGATGCCGGACTGAACCGCTATCTCTTCGAAATGACCAACATCCGGGACCAATGCAGCTGGGTGCACATGCATGAGCCGCAAAAGGCTACCCAGAAGGCCAAAGACCTCGTGAGGATGGCTGTGGCCAAGGCCAGACTCCTCCAGCCTTTACCCCAATTGGCCCTGGATCTAACCCGTACGGCCTTGGTCATCGGGGGTGGGGTGGCGGGGATGGAAAGTGCCCTGACCCTGGCCGCGCAAGGTTTTGAGGTGCATCTGGTAGAAAAGAACGGCGCATTAGGGGGGATGGCCAGAAGGATTCATTATACGTTGGAGGGGGGAGATGTCCAGGCATATCTGAGTGATTTGATCCAGAGGGTTTCCACCCATCCTCTGATTAAGGTATATACCCAAGCCCATATCGTAGATGTAGCCGGCTTCATCGGGAATTTCACTACCGGATTGATGATCGAGCGTAAGAGATATATCCAGGAGATTAAACACGGAGTCACCATTATTGCCACTGGGGGAAATGAGTATGTTCCGAGCGAATATCTTTACGGCATGGATCCCCGGGTTTTAACCCAGCTGCAGTTGGAAGAAGAGATCATCAAAGGAAACCCGGACATCGTACATTGTGCGACCCTGGTAATGATTCAATGTGTGGGGAGTCGGAACGGAGAAAGACCCTATTGCAGCAGAGTATGCTGCAGCCAATCTATCAAGAATGCCTTAAGGCTGAAGGAGCTCAACCCCAAAATGAATATCTTCATTCTCTACCGGGATATGAGAACCTATAGCTTTAAGGAGGATTACTATCAGGAGGCCAGAAGTAAAGGGATTGTCTTTATCCGCTACGAGGAGAATCACCCCCCGAAGGTAGAAGCTTCGAGAAGAGAGGGAGAGTATGTGTTGACGGTTCGGGTGATGGATCCCATTTTGGGGGAGGAGTTGGTTCTTGATACCGATATCCTGGCCCTGAGTGTGGGTTCTATCCCCCTTCCTGAGAATCGAGAGTTGGCTCAATTCTATAAGGTTCCTTTAAATGAAGATGGCTTCTTCTTGGAAGCCCATGTGAAGCTTCGCCCCGTTGATTTTGCCACGGACGGTATCTTTTTAGCTGGGCTGGCGCACTCCCCTAAGTTTATCGAAGAAAGTATTGCCCAAGCAAAGGCTGCGGCCTCACGGGCGACGACCATTTTGGTTAAAGATAAGGTGATGGCCGAGGGGATTGTTAGCTCGATAAATGAGAATCTCTGTGGCGGATGTGGCATCTGTGAGGTGCTCTGTCCTTATACGGCCATTGAGGTCGATCGCCAAGCCAAAGTGGCCAAGGTGAATGAAGCTTTGTGCAAAGGGTGTGGGACCTGTGCCGCGGCTTGCCCCTCAGGGGCTGCGCAGCAGAAAGGGTTCACTCGAAATCAGATCCTCTCGATGACGAGCGCCTTTCTGGAGGCCGC
>CAYQWO010000154.1:0-1869 GCA_964421095.1 uncultured Syntrophaceae bacterium | reverse complement strand
TTTTGTTGCAATTGGTGTGCCTATGGAGCGGCGGATTTGGCGGGAATAAGTCGCATGCAGTACCCCGCAAACCTAAGGATTATCCGGGTGATGTGCTCGGGAGCCATTGATCCCTTATATATCCTTGAGGCCTTGAAAAAGGGAGCGGATGGCATCCTGGTGGGTGGGTGACACCCCGGAGACTGTCATTACCAGGCTGGTAATTACAAGACTCGAAGAAAGATACCTCTGGTAAAAAAATTGATCTCCCAGCTGGGAATTGATCCCAGAAGGGTGAGGCTGGAGTGGATATCATCGGCCGAGGGGCAAAAATTTGCCCAGGTGATCACTCAATTTA
Organism: uncultured Syntrophaceae bacterium; assembly: GCA_964421095.1. Lineage (GTDB taxonomy): Bacteria > Desulfobacterota > SM23-61 > SM23-61 > SM23-61 > CAYQWO01. The sequence goes on along the minus strand of CAYQWO010000154.1, from coordinate 1,532 downwards.
CCCAGGAGATTAAAGAATTAGGCCCCAATCCCATAAAGATTTAAGGCAGGTGAAGATGTCAGGCAAAAAGATAAAACTCGCTGTCGGCATAGGCTCTACCTGCGAAGGCTGCAGCGTGGCCATATTGGACCTGAATGAGAAGATCTTAGACTTAGCCGGATTGGCGGATATTGTCTACTGGGTCCTAGCCTTAGACTTCAAACTCTCCGATTTGGAAAAGTTCCAGGAGAAGGAGATCGATATCAGTCTCCATCACGGCACAATCCGGACTTCCGAACACGTGCACATCGCCCATTTATTAAGAGAGAAGTCCAAGGCATTGATCGCCTTTGGCTCCTGCAGTTGTTTTGGAGGCATTCCTGGTTTGTGCAATGTTACCAATAGGGAGGAAATCTTTAGGGTCGTATATCAGGAGACCCCTTCTACGATTAATCCCGGGGCCATTATCCCGCAGACCCAGATCCGCCAAAACGGACATGACCTTACTTTGCCAGAACTTCATAACGAAGGAAGGGCTCTTCATCAGGTTGTGGATGTGGATTACTACCTTCCTGGCTGTCCTCCAGCAGTGGAATTGATCGAGAAGTTGATCCCGATCATCAAGAACTTTTTGGAGACAGGAAATCTTCCGCCGCAGGGGACGGTGATTGCCTCGGAAAAGACGTTATGTGATGAGTGCCCTCTGGAGAGGCAAAATAAGATGATCGATAAGATCGTCAGGCCCCACAAGATCATTCCGGACCCCAAGAGATGTCTCCTGGAGCAGGGCATCTTGTGCCTGGGCCCGGCCACCCGGGGAGGATGCGGCACCAAGTGTATCAACGTCCTCATGCCCTGCCGGGGGTGCATGGGGCCCACTGCGGATGTGAGTGATCAAGGGGCAAAGATGATCGGGGCGATTGCTTCCATCCTGGGTGTGGAGAAAGAGAAGGATCTTTCCGACGCGGAGGTGGAAAAAATTATAGACCAAATCAAAGATCCGTTGGGCACCTTTTACCGTTTTACCCTCCCGGTTGCCTCGATCAACAAGACTTTTCATGAAAAAGGAGTAAAGTAGAAGTGGAAAAGAGCCCCAACCCAAGAAGGATTACGATTGACCCCATAACCCGGCTGGAGGGGGAGGCCAAGATCGACATATTCTTGAATGATGAAGGGGATGTGGACAATGCTTACTTCCAGGTGGTAGAGCTCAGGGGATTCGAGAGGTTCTGCCAGGGGAGGCCGGTGGAGGAGATGCCCAGGATTGTCCCCCGGATCTGTGGGGTTTGACCCGGGGCCCACCACATGGCCTCGGGTAAGGCCGTAGACGCTGTTTATCGGGTAAAGATTCCGGAAGCCGCCAAGAAGTTGCGGGAACTTTTCTATTGTGCCCATTATATCCATTCGCATCTGGCCCACTTTTATGCCCTGGCGGGTCCTGACTTCGTAGTGGGCCCTGATGCCGACCCGGCCAAGAGGAATATCCTGGGAGTGGTAGAAAAAGTAGGGCTGGAGATCGGCGGTGCCGTGATCAAGAATCGCGCGTATGCTCA
>CAYQWO010000153.1:1782-7786 GCA_964421095.1 uncultured Syntrophaceae bacterium | reverse complement strand
AGCCAGCTCTGGACCATGCGTCCCTATGCCGGAATGGGCACAAGCGAAGAGACCAATGAGCGCTTCAAGTTCTTACTCCAGAGCGGGCAAACCGGACTTAGCCTGGCCTTCGATCTTCCCACACAATTGGGGATGGATTCGGATGATCCATTGGCCAGGTATGATGTGGGAAAGCTGGGGGTCGCCGTGGATACGATCGAAGACATGGAACGGATTTTTGATGGCCTCCAGTTGGACCGGATCAGTACCTCCTTCACCATCAACTCCACGGCAGCCGTCATCCTGGCCATGTATGTTCTGGTGGCCCAGAAGCGTGGAATCGCAGTCGATCGCCTCCGGGGAACGGTTCAGAATGATATTCTGAAGGAATATGTGGCCCGCGGCACCTGGATCTTTCCGCCCCGGCCATCGATGCGCCTGATTTCGGATACGATCGAATATTGCCTCAACCGCATTCCCCGCTTCAACCCCATCAGTGTCTCGGCGACGCACCTTTGCGAATATGGAGCGACGGCCGAGCAGTCAGTTTCCCTTCCCTTCCTCAACGCCCTGGCCTACATCGATGACGTATTAAAGCGTGGCTATTCCATCGACCAAGTGGCTCCGTTGGTGGTGTTCCACATGGCGGTGGGCGGGAGAAGATTTCACCTTTTTGAGGATGTGGCCAAACTGCGGGCGGGTCGGAGGCTTTGGGCCAAGCTCATGAAGCAACGGTATGGAGCCCAAAACCCTGAATCCCTGCGCTTGAAATTCTCCACGGGAGCCCTGGGTGGGGGGATGACGGCGGCCGAGCCTTTGAACAACATCGCCCGGGGTGCCTACTTTGCTCTGGCCGCGGTCTTGGCCGGGACGCGATCGTTGAACATGGCTTGCTTTGATGAAGCGTATGCCATCCCCGCAGACTTGGCCATCCGGACCGCATTGCGAGTGCAGCAAATTTTGGCTTACGAAACCGGGGTGACCGATACCGTGGACCCCCTGGCTGGCTCGTATTATGTAGAGTCCCTCACCAACCAAATGGAAGTCCAAATGCGCAAAACCATGGAAAATATGGAAAGGCGGGGGGGAATCATCAAAGCCATTGAAGATGGAAGCCTGCAGCGGGAGTTAGCCAGGCAAAGTTTTGAGCACCAGGAAAAAATCTCCAGGGGAGAGAAGGTGCTGGTGGGGGTCAATCGGTTCACTTCCCCAGAAGAGGAAAAACCGCTGGAAATCTACAGAGCAAATCCCAAGGTGCGACAGATGCAAATAGAAAGACTAAAGGCTGTGAAAGCCAGCCGGGATTCCCAGAAAGTGGCCGAGGCACTCTCCAGACTCCGCCGGGCGGCGGAAGGGAACGAAAACATTTTTCCCGCCCTCTTTACGGCTGTGGAGGCGAGGGTGTCCGTAGGAGAAATGATATCGGCTCTGAAACAAGTGTGGGGAGAATTTCAGGAACCGCAGACGGTGTAAAAGGGGAGCCAGGAATGCCAAAACCAAGACCGATAAGGGTTTTGATTGCCAAGCCGGGCTTGGATGGCCATGACGTGGGCGCCAAGGTGGTAGTGCAGAGGCTACGGAATGCCGGAATGGAGGTGCTTTACAGCGGACTCAGGCAGAGCACCGAAAAGATTATCTCGGCGGCGGTGCAGGAGGATGTGGATGTGATCGGGTTGAGTATTCTTTCCGGTTCCCATTTGGAGCTAACCCAGGAACTGATGGCCCAGATGAGAGAGAAAGAAATAACAGACGTGCTGGTCTTAGTGGGAGGGATCATCCCCAGGGAAGACATTGCGCTTTTGCAAGCGCAAGGAGTGGATGGCATCTTCCCGGTGCACTCCACGCTGGAGGAAATCGAGAAGTTCATCCGCGAACAAGTCCCTCGCAAGAGAGGGGAGATGTTGCCAGAGAAAGGACCTGAAAAATGAGCGCGCCGCTCGCGGGGATCCGTATATTGGACCTATCGCAGCTTTTAGCCGGACCCTATGGGACGATGATTCTGGCCGATCTGGGGGCAGAGGTGATCAAGATCGAAAAGCCGGGTGAGGGAGACATTGGGCGAGGGATGCCCCCGCACTTTTTCCATGGGGAAAGCGTTTATTTCATCAGCATCAACCGCAGCAAGAAATCCATGACCTTGGACCTGAAAGCCAAGGAAGGTTTGAATATCTTCTACCGCCTCGTCGGGCTGTCGGATGTGGTCTATGATAATTTTCGGCCGGGAGTTTTGGAAAAGCTGGGTATTGATTATGAGACGTTGAAAAAAATCAACCCGCGGATCATCTGCTGTTCGGTCTCTGGGTACGGGCAAACCGGCCCGTTTAAAAACCGGCCCGCTTTTGACCTGATCATCCAGGCCCGGGGGGGAATCATGAGTTATACCGGAGAGCCGGGGAGGATGCCCGTCCGTATGGGGGCGCCAATGGGCGACCTGGCCGGAGGGCTGTTTGCAGCCCACGGGGTTCTGGCGGCGCTCTACCAAAGGGAAAGGACCGGCATAGGGCAGCAAATTGACATCAGCCTCCTCGATTGTCAGACTTCTCTCCTGATCTACCGGGGGCTTTATTTCCTGTTTGCCGGTGAGGTTGCTCAGCCGGTTGGCTCCGGGCATGTCTCGGCCAATCCCATCCGGGCTTTTAAAACCAAGACATTTGACATTGTTATCGATGCCAATACGGATAAATTTTTCCAGCAGTTATGCGCAGGCGTCGGCCATAAGGAACTGGCTTCCGACCCGCGGTTCGGCACCCGGCCCGACCGTCTGAAGAACAAGGAAGCACTCTACGCCATTCTCGAGGAGGCCTTTTTACAGAAAAGTGGCGAGGAGTGGCTGGAGATCCTGGAAGGTCGCGTTCCGGTGGGGCCGATCAATACCGTGGATATGGCCCTGAACGACCCGCAGATCCTCTCCAGAAAAATGGTGGTGGAGGCTACGCATCGCACAGGAGAGAAAATGAAACTCCTGGGTAACCCCATCAAGATGTCCCAGGCGGGGGAAGAATCTTTTGAGCCACCTCCCTCCTTGGGGGAGCATACCGAGCAGATTCTTTGCGGACTTTTAGGCTTCAACCAGCCGGAAATACAGCGTCTGCGGGATCAAAAAATTATCTAATAACCTCACTTTACAGCTTGGGCAACTGTCCGCCCGAGCTGCGCACAGGCCTCCAGGTCCGCTGGCTTCGGCTGCCACTTGGCCCGCACCCCCGGAGCAACCACCGGCATCTTGCAGCGGTTCAAATGCTCCTCGATGAGTTTCACCCCTTCGCCGCTCCAGCCGTAGGTGCCGAAGGCTGCGCCAATCTTGTTCTGCAATTTTAATCCCTTGATGTCTTCCAGTATGGGGGCAATCGTCGGCAGCAACCCCTGGTTCAAAGTGGGTGAACCAATGATGATCGCCTTCGTCCTAAAAATCTCAGTAATGACGTCATTCCGGTCGGAAATGGCCATGTGGAATAGTTTGTAGGAAACTCCTTCCCCAGCCAGGCCATCACCGATGGCCTCGGCCATCCGCCGGGTGCCCTCCCACATGGTGTCGTAGAGGACGACGGCAGATTTCTCCGGAACCTGCGCTGCCCACTCCTGGTACTTCTTGACGATCTGCAGGGGGTCTTTCCGCCAAATCACCCCATGGCTCGGAGCGATCATTTTCACCGGCAGATTCAGCGCCAAAACTTCTTGGATCTTTTTTGTGACCAGATTGCTGAAAGGCGTAAGGATATTGGCGTAATATTTGATGGCCTCCTCGTACAACTCCTCCTGGTTGACCTGGTCGTTGAAGCGGAAGGTGGTGGCATAGTGCTGCCCGAAGGCGTCATTGGGCATGAGAATGTCCTTGCCCCTTAGATAGGTAAACATGCTGTCAGGCCAATGGAGCATGGGGGCTTCCACGAAGACCAGATCGCTGCTACCGATGTTGATCTTTTCCCCAGTTTTAACCATCTTGAACTTCCAAGGCTGGTGGAAATGTCCCTCGACACTTTCCTCCCCCCGGCTGGAGACGACGACCGTGGCCTTGGGAGTGTGACGCATGACCGCCGGCAGGCTGCCGGCATGGTCGACTTCCGAATGGTTGGCCACAACGATATCAATCTTTGCCGGATCGACGACCTGGCGGATGTTTTCGAGGAGCTGGTCCTGGAACGGACCCCAGACTGTGTCCACGAGCGCGATCTTTTCGTCGACGATCAAGTAAGAATTGTAAGTTGTTCCCCGGTGAGTGGACAGTTCATAGCCGTGAAAGTGCCGAATGCCCCAGTCCACCACGCCTACCCAGTAAACCCCTTTGGTTAGTTCCGTTACCATTTAGCCCCTCCTTGTACAGAAAATTACAGAGCACAGCTCAAATCAAAACCCTATTTTCAGGTTAAAGGAGGAAATGGGTCTTGTCAATGCGAGATTTTATTTCGTGGCCGCGATAAATTTCTGAATGGTCTCAAAATACAGTTCCGGGTCAGCAAACATGATGTTGTTATGGTCGGCCTTGGGAATGATGACCAATTTCTTCTGGGCTGCACCCAGGAGGGCGTATAAATCCTTGGCTTCTTGCAGGGGCACCAGGTTATCCCACTCTCCGTGGATGACTAAAGCGGGCACCGAGATTTGGCGGATCCTGTCCATCCGCTCCCTCTCAATAGGTTCTAAGTCGATGCCGCGGGCAGGCAGGCCGAGATGCTTGATCAGCCTGGTCACGCTGGCAAACCCGCTTTCGACCACCAGCCCTTTTATTTTGTCCGGATAACGGTCCGCCAGCTCCAGGGCAGAAATGCTGCCCATCGACCGGCCCATGACCCAGAGATCCTGCCGGAGCCCTTTCCGGGAAATTTCTCTTTTGACCGCTTCTAGGATAGGGTGAGCATCCTGCACAAGGTTTGTAAAGTTGGGGGAGCCGCCGCTGGAACCGTATCCCCGAAAGTCAGCTATGACCAGATTGATCGCTTTGCGGTGATAAAACGGGGCGATTTCATCATAGTCGCTCACCACTTCTCCGTTGCCGTGAAAGTATAAAATCCAGGGCCTACTTTCATCGCCCACATAGAAGCGGCAGGAAATGGAAATCCCTTGTTCCACCGGCACGAAGAAATCAAAGGATCCCGGCGGACAAGGGGTAAAATCTCGCCGCGGATAAAAAAGAAATCCTACAAGCGGGGAGTTGTCGAGTTGAGAATAGTTCGGCATGGAGATCTCCTTCTTTCCATAAAAGGCCTTATGAGTTAGAAGCAGAGAGCCAAGAACTCTCCCTCTTCCATGACTTACTGAGAGACAATCTATCATCTCCATCTTTTTCGTATCAAGAAAATATTTTGGGATTTTAATCCTATAAAAACAGCAAACTTTCCATTAAAAATTGGATTGATCTTTGATCGGGCGATATGATAGGATTGAACCGATTCAATCAGGCGATGAGGTCAGGAAGCTAAGTTATGAATTCAATCGCCGTGTTTAGTATGAAAGGAGGGACAGGGAAAACCACGCTCAGCGGCTCCTTAGGCTGGGTCCTGGCCGAACAAGGCCATCATGTTTTAATGATCGACATGGACGCTCAGGGCCACCTGACCCAATTATTTAGAGGGAAGCCGCTCAAGGGGCAGACCAAGCTGTATTACTGTTTGATTCATGAGCAGCCGCTTGTGGAGACAATTGTTCCCACCTTTCATCCCAATCTTTTTTTAATTCCGGCCACGGAAGATCACTTTTATTTGAATTCGGCCTTACTTTCAAAACCCTGGAGGGAATGGAAATTAAAAGATGCCCTGCACGCCATGTACCCGTTTCCTTATGACATGGTCATAATCGATATGGGAGCCAGCCTATCTTTATCCACGTATGTGGGGTTGTTTGCCGCCAAAATTCTGATCATCCCGGTACTGCCCGACCTCCTTTCCTACCTCAGCCTGAAGAGCCTGTTTACTTTCCTCGACAAGACCTGTAAAAATTATAAATATTCCTTCGATATGATCTGGATCTTGATGAACCGGGTAAACAGCCACCGGCCCCTGGACCGGGAAAATAAGAAAGCCCTGGAAAA
>CAYQWO010000153.1:0-1682 GCA_964421095.1 uncultured Syntrophaceae bacterium | reverse complement strand
AAGATCCAATTCCTGAAAGAAAATATTGATCAGGCCAACCGGGACCGGGAGGGTTTATCTCAGGAGATAGACCGCTTGAAAGCAGAACTGGATGCTTCCAGGGAGAGCAGCAAGGTGTTAGAAGCGAAATTGGCGGAAACCCTGGAGACTTTCAACAACCTCCTGGATGAAGTATCCCGGGCCTTATAAAGCTATTTGCTCGCCACTCGCACCTTATGATAGAAAAGGGTTCGGCCCCGCGCTTCGCGGGGCAGGGTTCAAGGGTGGGAGTGGTTATGGAATATTTTTCTGGGACACTCGGCCCCTTGGACCCTTTGAGATTAGAAATACCCCTCCATCAGCCGCTCCATCCACTCCGGCACTATGGCCTTGTCAATGCGGTCGAAAATGGGAACGTAGGGTTTGATGTCCAACACCGGCGTCCCGTCTATGGCATCAAGGCCTTTTACCTTCAATACATTCCCGGAGGTTCCCAATAGCTCAACAGCCGTAATCCCGATGGGATTTGGTCTATGCTTGGCACGCTGAGCAAAAATACCCAACTCGGGCATATCGGCCCGGCCCCGTGGCCGCCGGACAAGATCGGTAGAAAGATTGAAGGTCGCCTGGTGCATGTAGAAAACGATGATCAGGTGAGAGAATTGTTCCAGACCCCCTAATCCCTGCGCTAAGGCTTCGGCGAGATGGATCTCAGAGACAATATGGCCCCAGTTTTCGTCTACCGGCTCCATGCTAATGGACTTGACAATGCCAATCGGTTTGAAGTTCATTTGCAAATCCTACCTTTCCACAATCCCGCCTGGGCTGCAGGCGACCAAGGTTTTAACTTGATTTTGCCCAACGCTGGCAAACTTTTTCACCCTTAACCTTCAGACCTGCCCCTGCCGGCGATGATTTCCCTCCGGAGGCTTTCCTTGTTTTTCCAGAAACCAGTCGATTAACTTGCGGGCGATGCTGATCTTGCCGGGCAGGAGAGGTAGGTTATCAACCGAAAACCAGCGGGCATCTATGTTTTCCTCATCCTCCAGGGTGATTTCCCCGCTTTCATAGGTGGCCGTGAAACCGATCATGAGCGAATGGGGGAAAGGCCAGGGTTGGCTGCCGAAATAGCAGATATCTTTGACGGCAATCCCGGTCTCCTCCTTGACCTCACGGAGGACGGCCTCTTCCAGCGCTTCCCCCGGCTCCACAAAGCCGGCCAAAGTGCTGTACATGATGGTCGGAAAGCGGCGGGCCCGGGCCAAGAGCATTTCACGGCCGCGTTCGACCAGTACGATGATCGCGGGGGCAAGACGGGGGAAATGGAGCAGGCCACACTGCGGACACTCTCTTGCCCGTTCCGTCGGGTGAAGTTTCGTGCGGATTCCGCAGCGGCCACAAAACTGATGGGTCCGGTCCCAGTCTATAATCTGTATGGCTCGGGCAGCTATCCAGAAAAGATTTTCATCTAATCGGTCATATACCTGACGCAAGCCCTCGAAGGATGTTCCCTCTGGCGGAATAATCCCTTCAGCCAGTTCGACCGTATAGCAATGGCGGCCGTCCAGCCGCCCAAGATAGTGCTCACGCAGAAGCGGCAATCGCCACTCGGAAAAATCGATGAGAAAGGGGATAGCTACTTGAGAGGGCTTCAGCCGCACAAGAAGTCGATCTCCCTGGAAGGCAAACCACCAGGCTAACTC
>CAYQWO010000152.1:1312-7792 GCA_964421095.1 uncultured Syntrophaceae bacterium | reverse complement strand
AGATGAAGGGAGAGAAAAACCCCTACATTAAACATCTGAAACAGCCGGTTACGATTCGGCTCGATAAGGCTTCGGTGACGTATTTTAAGGCTATGGCGACCGAACTGGGAATGCCTTATCAAAACCTTATTAATCTCTACTTGCGAGATTGCGCGATAAATCAGAGAAAGCTCTTACTAAAGTGGGCATCCTAAGAATGGCCGAGCGAGAGGCTTCACGCCGTGCTTTCCAGCACGGGCCGACAAGCCCTGGTTGCCAAGTTGATTGAGCCATCAAGATGCCTCCCTGTTAGGGGCGTGGCATAATCGAAAAGTGGGAGCTGAGAGCGGCGGTCGGGAGGAACGGGCTCGCGTCTGAGGGCAGCGTGTTCTACGCCTGCAGCGAGCGAATCCCGCTTAGCGGGACTGGAGCGAACGGGGCTTCGGCCCGCAGCTCAGCCGCGAACACGTTGGGGGATGCATTATTTGAACCTCTAATCCTGTGGCCTTCCGCCTTTAATCCTTTCTGCTCTTTTCCTTTTGACACCATGGCCGGGTCATGTTATTAGAAAATATTCCATTCTCTATATTGTTTTGGAACGGAGTCTGTTATGTTCTGGGAAAAAGAAATCGAGACGATGCCCAGGGCTGAGCTGCGCCGGCTGCAGCTCAGCCGTCTCCAGAAAACCGTCCGGCAGGCCCAGAGGTCGCCCGCCTATGCCAAAATTTTTAAAACCCATCGGATATCTCCAGAGAAGATCCAAACCCTGGAGGATTTAAAGCGTCTGCCTTTCACCACCAAAGAAGACTTGCGGAAATACTTCCCCTACGGATTTATCGCCGTTCCGAAAGAAAAGATTGTCCGGGTTCATTCGTCCTCCGGGACCACCGGCCGGGCTACGGCCGTTTTCCATACTCCCAGGGACTTGGAGGGGTGGGCAAACCTGGTGGCTCGCTGCATGTATATGGTCGGTGTCCGCAAGGGCGATATTTTTCAGAACATGGTGGGATACGGCCTTTTCACCGGAGGGCTGGGTTTCCAGTATGGAGCTGAGCGATTGGGCGCCCTGACCATTCCTTCGGGTTCGGGGAATAGCAAGCGGCAAATTGCCCTCATAAAGGACTTTGGAACGACGGTCATCCACATTATCCCCAGTTATGCCCTCCATCTCTGGAAAGTATTCGAAGAAGTTGGCGTCGATCCGAAGAAGGATACCAAACTGCGCATCGCCATGATCGGTGCTGAACCTCACTCGGACGCCACGCGGCAAAGGATCGAGGATATGTACGGGGTCAAAGCATTCAACTCCTATGGGCTTTCCGAAATGAACGGGCCGGGGGTAGCGTTCGAATGCCTGGAAAAATCGGGAATGCATTTTTGGGAAGATCATTTCCTGGTCGAAGTCATCGATCCCCAAACACAGAAGGTCTTACCCGATGGAGAAGAAGGGGAGTTAGTCTTCACCACGCTGGCCCGCGAGGCGATGCCTTTGATTCGCTACCGCTCCAAAGATTTGGCTGCTGTATTCCCCGAGCCCTGCCGCTGCGGCCGGACCCACCGGCGGATCAGCCGCATCAAAGGAAGGAGCGATGACATGTTCATCCTCAAGGGTGTGAATATTTTCCCCTTGCAAATCGACACGACCTTGATGAAAATCGCCGCGGTAGGCACAAACTACCTGGTGACCCTGGAGCGGGAAAATTTCCAGGACCAAATGATTATCCAGGTGGAGGTGCGCCCGGAATTCTTCAGGGGGGAAGTGCGGCAGCTGGAAAATCTGCGCAGAGAAATCACGGAAGCGTTAAGATCCGAGTTGCTGGTTACTCCCAAAGTGGAGCTGGTGGAGCCGGATTCCCTGCCCAAAAGCGAGGGCAAAGCCGTGCGGGTGATCGATCGACGCGAGATGTAAAAAGAATTTGGATGCAGATGAACGCAGATTTACAGGATTTTAAGAATAGAAAAGTTTTTATTCGATGCCAAAGAAAGGCATTTAATAAGATTTAGAAAATAATTCCTTACGTAGGTCTGCGAAAATCTGCGCCCTAATGGAGGTCAAGATGGCTCATCAGATTTCCGTCTTCGTGGAAAACAAGCCAGGGCGTCTTGAGCGGGTGACCGAAATCCTGGCCAAGGCTAAAGTGAACATCCGGGCCTTCACGGTCTCCAGCAGCTACGAATACGGGGTCATGAAATTTCTGGTGGATAAGCCGGATAAAGCCCTGGAAGCCGTACGCGCGCAGGGCATTCCCGCCAACAAACGGGAGATTCTGGCGGTTCTCATGGAGGACCGTCCGGGGGGACTGCACCGCGTCGCCAAGGTCTTTGGCCAGCGCAAGATCAACATTGATGACGCCTATGGCTTCGTCATCGAAGACAAGAAGCAGGCCGTTTTAGTCTTGGACGTGGAAAAGATCGGCGAGGCCAAAAGGGCCCTCAAGGAAGAAGGGTTCACGACGCTGAGCGACCAGGAAATTTATTCTTTATAAAAGGGTCCTTTATGGGGACGCAGATAAACGCAGAGTGGAAATCTGCGTCCTGATTAATGCGTCCGAATCAAATTGTCATGCCGCCGTCGATGGCGATGGTTGCCCCGTTCATGAAGGCTGCTTCATCCGAGGCAGCGAAAAGAATGGCAGCGGCGATTTCTTCCTCTTTCCCCAGCCGACCCATAGGCTGGCGGGCGATAAAATCAACTCTGGCTTTCTCGGAGTCGGCGAACGCTTGAATTCTTCGTTCCAAAGAGGGCGTATACGTGGTGCCGGGACAAACGCAATTGACCCGGATATTTTCGGAGATATAGTCTGCAGCCATGGCTTTGGTCAAGGCCCACACCCCTCCTTTGGAAGCTGTGTAAGCTCCCCGATCTTTTACCCCTTTGATGGCCACAACAGAGGCATTATGAACGATCACGCCTCCCCCGATTTTGCGCATTTCCGGGATGGCATATTTGGAGACCAAAAAAACTCCTTTCAGGTTTACGGCCATGGTGTGGTCCCAGTCCTCCTCCGACATGTTGTCCACTCTTCCAGGAATGACAATTCCGGCATTATTCACCAGGATGTCCAGTCGGCCGAAGGCCTTGACAGTCTGTTGGACCATGCGCCGGGCATCCGCATCTTTGGAGACATCTCCCTGAATGTAAATGCCCTGTCCCCCGGCCTCTTGCAACAGCCGGAAAGTTTCCAGGCCGTTGGCCGGCGTAAGAGAGTTAACGGCCACCTTGGCCCCTTCTTGGCTAAAGCGGACGGCGGCCGCCCTCCCGATACCTACACCCGCACCCGTGATTAAGACCACTTTTCCTTTAAAGCGCATCTCATCCTCCCGATAAAAAAATAGGGTTCGAGGATTCTAGGGTTCAAGGGTACGAATGTTTATGTCTTTCACTTGACCCCTTGAATCCTGGGCCCCTTGCCCCCCTTTTTATTCTATCTTTCCAAACATCTCGGCGGCGCGGAAGGAGCTGCGCACCAGCGGGGCTGAAAAGACGCCTCTAAAGCCCAGGTTCTCCCCCCGACGCTGCAGTTCCTCAAATTCCTCCGGCGGAATGAATCGGACGACCGGGTGATGTTTGCCCGAAGGTTGGAGGTACTGTCCCAGGGTCAGGAGATCGCAAGAAACCTCCCGCAGATCAGCCATTACCTGCAAAACTTCTTTGGGCTCCTCCCCCAACCCGAGCATCAGGCCTGACTTGGTAATTTTTCCCGGGTCGATCTCCTTGACCATCCGTAAGAGATGAATGGACCTGCGATAATTCGCCTGCGGGCGGACTTCCGGGTAAAGGCGAGGGACGGTCTCCAGATTATGATTGATGATGTCTGGGCCGCTATGCACAACAGTCTCCAAGGCCGCCAAGGACCCCTGAAAATCCGGGATCAAAACTTCCACGGAGGTTTGCGGTCCGTTTTTTTTCAAAGCTCTGACCGTCTCGGCAAAGTGAGCAGCCCCGCCATCGGGCAGATCGTCCCGGGTGACGGAAGTGATCACGATATGTTTTAATTCCAGTTCAGCTGCCGCCCGGGCAATTCGCTCCGGTTCCCCAGGGTCCGGTGCGGGCGGGTGCTCTTCTGAAGGAATGGCGCAGAAGGTACAGTTGCGGGTACAGGTTCGCCCCAAGATTAGAAAAGTTGCGGTTCCTTTACCGAAACATTCTCCCTGGTTCGGGCAGAGGGCCCCCTGGCAGACCGTATTTAGTCCGTGGCGCAGAAGAAGGGATCGCATTTTTTGGAGAGCTTCCGGGTCAGGAGCTTTTCGTTTCAACCAAACAGGTTTCACTGGTAGGGTTTCAACATCTCCAGGGACTTTTCACAAATGGAAAATTTAAAAACTTCTGCGAACGCTTCCAGGGTCAATGATTCAATTTCCTCCATGGGTAGAGATCGCCCTAAAATCTCGGCCATGGAAGTAACCCGGCACTCAGTCATCCCGCAAGGATTGATCAAGCTGAATGGGGTCAAATCGGTGCTCACATTCAGGGCCACCCCGTGCTTGCTGATCCAGCGGGAAAGGTGTACGCCCAAGGAGGCGATTTTTTCCGCTCCCACCCAGACACCCCGGAGCTTTTCCACCCTCCCCGCAGAGATGCCGAACCGGGCCAGAACACGAATGGCTACCTCTTCCAGGTTCCACACAAAACCGGGCACGCTCAGCCCCAAGGGACGAAGGTCAAGGATCGGGTACATCACTAACTGTCCCGGGCCATGATAGGTGAAGTCGCCTCCCCGATCCGTGTAAATGAGCTGGATCTTTTTTTCGGCCAAGGTCGTTTCGGAGGCGAGGAGATTCTGAACTTTTCCCGAACGTCCCATGGTGATCACGGGGGGGTGCTGCAGCAGCAGGAGAGTGTCTTCGACCTTTCCTTCTCCGCGAGCCAGGGCCAGACGGTTCTGCAAGCGCAGCGCGTCCGCGTACTCTATAACCCCCAGACGGAAAGCCTGGCAAGCATGGAGGGTTTTTTTGCCTTCAACCATAATTTCAAAATATCATCCCATAGGGATTGGGTCAAGGATTATGGGTTTTTTCATCCACGAATTTGGAAATAAACCTTATGATTTAAAAAGATAGGTGGACCAGGAATTTTCCTCGCACCTGTCCAGTAGATGAAATCTTCTTTTGAGCTTCTCCTCGATGAGTTGCCCTTCGTGGCCGAGGAGGCCCGATAAAATGTAATACCTTTTCGAGTAAAAATCTTCCTCATCGGTAATTTGATCGATGACCCGGAAGTGGAGATTGGCAATAAGCAGGTCAGCGGGGATATGCAAAAAGTCCCTCACATCCCCCATCCATAAGTGCATATTCTTGTCGAGGCCGTTCAAACTTCGGTTTTTCTTGGCAGTATCGGTAGAAAGGTTGTTGTAGTCGATGCAGAAGGCATTCTTTGCCCCCATTTTAAGGCAGGCAATGGAAAGGATACCCGTGCCGGTCCCCAAATCGAGTACGGTTTGGGGGATGAATTCCTGGAAGACTTTATCGAGTAGGGTCAAACATCCTTTGGTTGTGGCATGATAGCCGGAACCAAAGGCCATACTCGGGTCAATGCATACGTTGATCCCTCCTTCTGCCGGAGGATTCTTCCAGGGAGGATGGATGGTGATTCTTCCTACATTGAGGATATCCAGGGATGCGCCCGATTCCCAATCTTCATGCCGGATGACCAACTCTGACCGGTAAGGGATAGACAGTTTCTCGAGTAGGTTTTTCTTCTCTCTTTTAAAAAACAGAAATGAATAACTGGCTTCTTTCCAAAATCCTATATAATCTTCATCAACAAGGGTGGGAATTTGATCCCTTATGTTTCCTTCAAATTCATATATATAAACCCAGTCATACATTGCCCTACCCGAACTCAGGCCGCAATCGGGCACCTCCGGCAAAATCGGATATTGGGGTGCAGATATAACAATGATTCAGCAGGGTAGGGTCCTCCCGCTTGCCCTGGGGAGTAGTAAATCCTACTCCCCAGGGCAAGCTTTCTCCTGTCGGGAGGGAGAAATCAGGTGAGAGGGAAAGGAAATTATTATTACTCAACTTTGAATTTAACGTCTTTTACCAGGTTTCCGGCGGCATCCTTGATTTCTACTTTCCAGTCCCCTTTTAATCCTTTTACTGTCTTGAATGTATTCGTTCTCCACTTTAGCCCCTTTTTCAGCGGCAAGTTCATCTTCCACAATTCTTTATCCCCATTGAACCAGACAAAGGAAACTTCCGTGTCTTGGGCAATGTTGGTGGCCTCTAAAAAACAATAAATCTTATTTGTGGAGGCTGGAAAGGTCTCGGCCACACCAGTGGGCTCCCGATTCTCCACGCCCGTACCCACGACCAACCGACTGACCGTGAATCCGGGCCCCTCTTTGGCTGCTGCTTCTTTGGCCTTCTCCTGGGCAAAGGCCGATGGAACCAAGCCCCAGGCAGCCGCCGCCAAAACGAAGATGAGTATCCATATTCCGTGTTTTTTCATCCTTCTACCTCCCTTGATTAAGTTTTTTCGACTACTATGGCATGAGC
>CAYQWO010000152.1:0-1302 GCA_964421095.1 uncultured Syntrophaceae bacterium | reverse complement strand
CTCCACGCCCGTGCCCACGACCAACCGACTGACCGTGAATCCGGGCCCCTCTTTGGCTTTCTCCTGGGCAGAGGCAGGAGGAATCATGCCCCAGACAGTCACGGCCGTCAAAACCAAAATGAAAATCCACATTCCTTGCTTCTTCATACGATTACCTCCCTTTCCTTAAGTTTTTCATATTGCTATGGCGTTCGCCGAAAGCGGTTAATGACATATTCTAACACATCAGGCAATAAAATCCACAGGTACCTCCCGGAGACGGACAATGTTCCGAACCCTCTGCGATATGTTAAACCCGTTTAGACAGACCACCGGACATTGGGAACAATCGGTGCAAACCTGAGCTGGAAGGTTCAGGGAAAGGATCAGGTCCTGGGCCTCCCGAAGATTTCTGTAGCCGTAGGTATACATGTATGCCCGCATCAATTCCGGGATGGGGAGCTGCTGCACACATTGATGCAAACACTGGCCGCAACCCTGGCAGTATAAGCCGACCTGGGAGGCCGCCCATCGCAAATACGCCCTTTCGGATTTGGTAAGGGCATGGTCTCTCATGACCGACAGGTCGAGCTCCATCTGGTCGAAGGTCGTGAATCCAGCGATAATCGTATGAATATTGGGATCCTGGAGCACCCATTTGAGGGCGGCAACGGGTTCGATGGGTTGTTTCGCGTCTTCCTGGAGCTGCCTTCCCCCCATGGCCTTCATCACGACCACCCCCAGCCCGGCCGCGTTGGCCTTGGCAATGGCTTCCCGCACTTCCGCATAATGCTTCTGCTTGAAGTGGTAGGTGGTCAGGACGACATCGTAAAATTTGGAATCGATCGCGGCTTGAATTACTTCTGGCTCATTCTTATGGGTCGTGATCCCTACGAAACGAGCTTTCCCCGCTTTCTTGGACTTTTCCAGGGCCTTCATGATTGGTTCGTACAGGGCTGATTCTCGAACCCATACGTTATGATGGTAATAGATATCTACATAATCCAGTCCCAAACTTTTCAGGCTGGTGTCAATTTTTTTCTGATAGGCCTCTTCGGTGGCCTCCGCCGTATAGATCCCCGTTTTTTGATCCACCGGCAGGCGCGCCTTGGTGGCGATGACATAGGAATCCCGGGGTCGCCCCCGGAGCACTTCCCCGATCATCGTCTCATTGGTGCCTCTCTGATAGGTCTGGGCCGTGTCCAGAAGGACCATGCCCCCCTGGAGGGCGGCCCGAACCAGATTCGGATTGTCCGAATTCATGACCCCCATGTTGATCGCCGGAAGTTTGAAACCGGTTTTTCCAAGGGTGCGGAAAAGGAA
>CAYQWO010000151.1:0-7808 GCA_964421095.1 uncultured Syntrophaceae bacterium | reverse complement strand
AGTTCGGAGCTTTTATTTTCTACTCGGAACTCCGAACTGTTTTTATCTCCGAACTGTACTTATCTCCGAACTATTTCATCTTCCATGGCACTTTTTGTATTTTTTCCCGCTCCCGCAGGGGCAGGGGTCGTTACGTCCCACTTTCTTACTCTCGCGCCTCACCGGCTTTTGCTTTTCCTCGACCTCTTCTCCGTGGCTGAGGATGAGCGGTTGCTGACGAACGGCTTCAAACTGCGCCACCTCTGCGGGGCGGGCGATCTGGACCCGATACAGCTTCTCGACGGTTTCTTCTTTGATACGCTGAATCAACTCCATAAACATCTGGTAGCCTTCCTTCTGGTACTCCTGGAGCGGATTGCGTTGCCCGTAGCCACGCAGGCCAATACCTTCTTTAAGGTGATCCATGGCCAGCAGGTGCTCCTTCCAGAGAGTATCGATGGATTGAAGGTAGATCACCTTTTCCAGATGGCGCATGGCGTCAGAGCCGAACTCGACCTCTTTTCTCTGGTAGGCTTCTTTGGCCTGAGTCAGGACTTTCTCCAGGAGGATCTCCCGGGTCATCTCCGAAGTTTCCTCGGGGCGGAGGTTCAGACCGAAAGAGAAAAGGCGCACGAGCGACTCGTTCAGGCGCCGATAATCCCATTCTTCGGGATAGGTTTTTTGGTCGGCGATGGAATCGACCAAGCCCTCATCCAGCTCAGCGATTGTCTCTTGGATGTCCTCGGTAACCCCCTCCTGCGCCAAAATCCTTTTCCTCTGCTCATAGATTACCGTCCGCTGCTTGTTCATGACATCGTCGTATTCCAGAAGATGCTTGCGGATGTCAAAGTTGTGGGCTTCCACGCGCTTCTGGGCATTCTCGATCGCCCGGGTGATCAAGGAATGCTCGATGGGCTGGCCCTCCTCCATCCCCAATCGGCTCATCACTCCGGAGATGCGCTGGGAGCCGAAGATACGGAGCAGGTCGTCCTCCAAAGAGAGGTAGAATCTGGAAGTTCCCGGGTCGCCTTGACGCCCCGAGCGACCGCGCAGCTGGTTGTCGATGCGCCGCGACTCGTGACGTTCAGTCCCCAGTACGTGCAGCCCGCCGATCTCGATTACTTTCTTATACTCTTGGCTGGTGACGGAGCGCATCTCCTCCAGGACCTTCCGGAAACCTTCCCCATCTGTGGAGGCATCCAGTTTCCGGCGGCGCGCCTCCTCGCGGGCCAGCATCTCCGGGTTGCCCCCGAGCATGATGTCCGTGCCCCGACCGGCCATGTTGGTCGAGATGGTGACGGAGCGATGCCGGCCGGCCTGAGCGATAATGTTCGCTTCCATCTCGTGGTATTTGGCGTTCAGGACCTGGTGGGGAATCTTTACCTGTTTGAGCATCTGCGATAGTTTTTCGGAATTTTCGATGGAGATCGTTCCTACCAAGACGGGCTGCCCCCGGTGGTAACAGTCCTGCACTTCCTCCACCACCGCTTTATATTTCTCCCTTTGGGTGCGGTAGATGACGTCCGCAAAGTCCTCGCGGATCATGGGCATGTTTGTGGGGATCACCACCACGTCCAGGTTGTAAATCTTCTTAAACTCCTGGGCTTCGGTGTCGGCCGTACCGGTCATGCCGGCCAGTTTCTTAAACATGCGGAAGTAATTTTGAAAAGTAATCGTGGCTAAAGTCTGGTATTCCTCGGCAACTTTAACACTTTCTTTGGCTTCGATCGCCTGATGTAAGCCATCACTCCAGCGGCGCCCGGGCATCATCCGGCCGGTAAACTCATCGACGATAACCACCTGGCCGTCTTTGATTACGTAATTCACATCTTTCTCGAAGAGCCAGTAGGCTTTGACGAGTTGGTGGATGGTGTGAATGCGTTCCGAAGTCTGCTGGTACCGAACCTCCAACTCCCGGCGGGCCTCGATCTTTTCCGCCGGGCCCAGGACATCGTTGCTGTCAATCTCCTGGTACCCTTCTTCCAGGGAGGGCACGACAAAGGCATCCGCCCGTCCTTTAGATAAAAGCTCCAGGCCCTTTTCGGTCAGCTCAACGGCATTGGACCGCTCATCGATGGCGCAGTAAAGCTGCCCGTCGAACTGGGAGAGAATTTTCTGCCCGGAAAGGTAGGATTCCAGGCGGTCAATGCGAGTCTTCAGGGCAGGTTTCTGCGCGATGAGGTCCAGGAAACGGGGATTTTTCGGATCTCCGCGTTTGACCAACAGGAGTTTTTCGATCCCCTCTTCGCTTTCCGGGTCTTTTTCGAGGAGTTTGATGCCTTCATCAAGGATGGTATAAACCAGACGGCTTTGGTTCTGGCGCAGGCGGATGACTTGGGGTTTCAGTTCCTCATAGAACCCCTCCTCCAGGTGCTCAACCGGGCCGGAGATGATCAAAGGGGTCCGGGCTTCATCGATCAGGATGGAATCCACTTCGTCCACGATGGCATAGTTCAGCTCCCGCTGGACCATGTCTTCAATACGAAACTTCATGTTATCGCGCAGGTAATCAAACCCGAATTCATTGTTCGTGCCATAGGTGACGTCGCAACGGTACGCTTGCTGACGCTCGGCGTCGGTGAGCTCGTGCACGATGACGCCCACCGAGAGACCCAGAAAATGGTAGATGCCCCCCATCCAGGCTGCATCCCGTTTCGCCAGATAATCGTTCACCGTAACCACATGAACGCCCTTGCCGGAGAGGGCGTTCAGGTAAACGGGCAGAGTCGCGGCCAAGGTTTTTCCTTCGCCGGTTTTCATCTCAGCGATCTTTCCCTGGTGGAGGACAATGCCGCCGATCAATTGCACGTCGAAATGGCGCTGTCCCAAAGTCCGGCGAGAAGCCTCGCGGACGGCGGCGAAGGCCTCGGCCAGAAGATCGTCTAAGGTCTCTCCCCGGGAGAGGCGCTCGCGGAACTCGCCGGTCTTCGCCTGAAGCTGGCCATCGCTTAATTTCATAAAACCCGGCTCCAGTTCATTAATGGCCTCGACCAGGGGTTTTAGACGATTGAGTTCCCTTTCGTTTTTGCTGCCGAATATTTTTTGCAGGGTATCGAAGAACATTTTTTTATAATTCACCACGGAACCACAGAAAGCAAGGAGTAACAACTCAAAGCAATTACCCAAAAGCTAAAGAAAATAATTTGATTCTTAGGTTTTGATTTTAAAAATGCTTACTCTCTGTGTCTCTGTGGTCCTAGGAATAGAAAGATCAAACAAAAACCCCGATAAAGGACCACTTATCGGGGTCGAACCTGCAAACCCTTCTAAAATTTAGCATATTTTCGCCGGCAAAGGAAGGGGGAATTATTATCCTGAGTGAAGATAGCGAAGAGGGTTTACGGCATTGCCCTGGATGCGTACTTCATAATGGAGGTGGGGCCCGGTGGTGTTACCCGAAACACCCACCGTGCCGATGACTTGCCCCATTCTGACTTTATCTCCGGTTCGGACGGCAATTCCTTTCAGGTGGCCATAGGCAGTAGAAAAGTCGTTGCCATGATCGAGGCAAATCATGAGCCCGTACTCCGATTCCCATCTGGCGAAGCTGACCACCCCGTCCGCGGGGGCTACAATAGGGGTTCCCGGAGGGACAGAGATGTCCACCCCCTGGTGGAATCTCGTTCCCCGCGAAGGAGAAGATGCCCGCGCCTCCCCAAACCGGGAAGTAATCGGACCGAACACCGGCCATAAAGAAGGAATGGAAAGGAGAACGGATTTCTGGGCCTGGAGGAATTCTTTGAGCTCATTCAGGTTTAACTCGCTTTGGAAAGCTATCTTCTGCAGTTCCAGAAGATCCTGGTGCACACGGCTAACCAGCCGGGGCCGCTCTTTCTCCAAGATGGAAACTGTTTCCTGCCGAAAGGTGAGTATCTCTTTCCGGACCTCTTTTGATTCATTGAAGGTCTTTTTTCGAGGGACCACCGGGGGACCCTTCTTTGTTTTCTTAAGCTCGTTGATTTCTTTCAGGTCCTTCTCCATCTGCCGTTCAATCTCTTTGAGTTTATTCAGTTGTCCTTCTAGCAGGGTGATTCTTTCCAGAAAAGAGCGGAGCTCTTGCTGCTGCGAAAGAGTTGCGGTCCGCAGCGCCTGCAGCTCAGAAACTTGCTTCTTATAAACCACATAATCATAGATGATGAACGCCGAGACCACCACGACGACGCCCAAGATCACAGCGGCAATTTTGAGCGTAAGCGGGGAGAGAAAAAATTTTTTTGCTTGGGCAGCCTTTTGGGAAACAATCAGAACTGTATAAGATTTCTTAGCCAACCTTCCCTCCCGCGGGAGAACTGATTATGCGCGCTCGGGAAAAATCTTGATTATTCTTATGGTTTGGTGGATCCTGGCGCCTCTTAAGGCTGTAGCCTGTGGAGGAATATCTTTTATCATGGGAGCACATTTCCTGTCAAGCTTTTTCGAAAAATCCTTCGTTCCTTGAAGTTTTAGATTTCAAAACTCAATGAGCACCGCCACTTCGTCGCATTCAGGGAACTTCACGCACTTGATGCAGTCAGCCCATATTTTATGGGGCAGGGCGGTCTTATCCACCACCTTGAAGCCAAATTTGTGGAAGAAATCAGGTTTATAAGTCAGGGCAAAGATGCGGTAAATGCCCAGGCTGATGGCCTCGGAGAGACAGGCTTCAATGAGCTTTGTTCCGATCCCCTGCCGGCTGTATTCTTCTCGGACGACCAGGGAGCGAATCTCAGCCAAGTCTTCCCAGCAGATGTGCATGGCGCAGGTCCCGATAATTGGCTCCTGCTCTTCTTCCTGAAATACGTAATAATCCCGGAGGTTATCATAGAGTTCACTAAGAGAGCGGGATAGCATCTCGCCTTTTTTGGCCGAAAGCTCAATCAGCCTCTGGATTTCCCGCACATCGGTGATTTTCGCTTTGCGAATCGCCATGGAACCGCCCTAAAAAGGACGTCAGTTGGGAGTGGTAAAATCCTTCTAACAACTCGCCACTCTTCACTCTTGACTTACAGATTTTATCTATTATGGGCATTCTTGAGCATTTCGCGCGCGTGGTCAAGAGTTTTTTCCGTGATCTTCAGCCCGCCGATCATGCGGGCGACCTCTTCCAGGCGCTCTCCTTCATCCAGACACCTTACTCCCACAAAAGTCCTTCCCCCCTGGGTTCTTTTGGAAACTTTGTAGTGAGCATCGGCAAAGGAGGCAATCTGCGCCAGGTGGGTAATGCAAAAAACCTGGTGCTGCCGGGAAATCTCCTTGAGCTTCCGGCCCACAACTTCGGCGATTCCTCCTCCAATGCCCGCGTCCACCTCATCGAAGATTAAGGTTTTGACCCAGGTTTCCTCGGCGAAGATGCGCTTCATGGCCAGCATAATCCGGGAGAGCTCTCCTCCAGAGGCGATCTTGGCCAAGGGTTTCAGCTCTTCCCCGGGGTTGGGCGAGATGAGGAACTGCACCCGGTCCATTCCCTTTTCGTTCAATCCGGGAGTTTGCTCTTGGTCTCTTCGAAGTTCAGCAACGTCCTTGGGAGACTCCGTTTCTATGTGGACGCCGAAACGAACCTTTTTCATGCCAAGGGTGGAGAGTTCCGCCTCTACCTTGCTGCTGAGCTCCTGGGCAACCCTCTTCCGGCGTTGGGAAAGTTCTCGGGCAGAGGCCAGCGCCTGCGCGTGGAGGATCGCACAGCTGCTCTTGAGTTCGGAAATTTTTTCCTCTAAGCTTTCCAGGCCTTTCCGCTCCTGGTCGATCTTTTCCTTGTAAGCCAGAACCTCTCCCACGGAAGCCCCGTATTTACGCTTGAGTTTATTGATCTCATCCAGGCGAGATTCAATGGCTTCCAGCCGCCTGGGATCGAAAAAGATTTTTTCCGCATAGGAACGCAAAGAGGACGCTACGTCCTCCGCCTGGAAAAGGGCTGACTCCACAGCTGTGATATAAGGGGCCAAGGCAGGGTCAATTTTTGCGCCTTCTCGCAAACGCTGTAGGGTGGACTTCAGGCGTTCCACAACAGACCCACTCTCTCCGTAGAGAACCTCGGCGCCTTGATGAGCGATGGAGTGTAGCTTTTCGGCATGGACCAGGCGGGCGCGCTCGGAGACCCGCTCTTCCTCCTCCCCAGGCTTCAGGTTCGCCCGGCTGATCTCTTTGGATTGAAAGGATAGAAGCTCCAGGCGGTCGGAACGTTGTTTTTGCCTGGCGATCAATTCCTCAAGTTCGGAAGTAGCTTTCGCCCATTGGGTATAAGCTTCCTGGAAAGCTTGCCGCAAGAGAAGAAGGTTGCCGGAGCGGTCCAGGATGTCAATGTGTCGCAGGGGGTCAAGAAAATCTTGGTGTTCGTGTTGGCCGTAGATATTGATGAGCTCGTCCCCCAGCTCTTCGAGCATGTGCAGGGTGATGGAACTCCCGTTCAGATAGGCCCGGGATTTTCCGGAGCGGTGGATGAGGCGCCGAATGAGCAGTCCATCCGATTTCTCCAGGCCGAGGCGGTTCAGGATTTGCAGGACCCTTCCTCCCTCGAGCTCGAAGAAGGCCTCCACGGATGCCTCTTCCTGCCCGGTTCGAATCATTTCCGGAGAAGCTCGGCTTCCCAGGAGAAGGTTAAGGGCATCGACTATGATGGATTTTCCAGCGCCGGTTTCGCCGGTCAGGACGTTGAAGCCCGGCCCGAAGGCCACGTGCAGCTGATCGATAATCGCAAAGTTTTTGATGTTCAGCTCGGTCAGCATGACCAGATTATCCCGGCCTCGGCTCAGCGCTCTCCCCATTTAAATTTGGTGCGCAAGATTTGGAAATAATCCTTGAAGGGAGATTTGATGAACAAAACATGGTCCGGCGCCTTGGTAACCACGACCTGATCGAAGGGGTTCAGGGCGCAGCCCACCTGCCCGTCAAGGGTCAGTTGGACGTCGCTATCCTCAGATTCCAAGGTAAACTCTACGGTGGCCCAATCGGGGATGAGCAAAGGCCGGTTGGTCAAAGCATGGGGGCAGATGGGGGTGATAAGAATGGAGTCCAAAGAAGGATAGATAATCGGCCCTCCAGCGGCAAGGGAATAAGCCGTCGAACCAGTGGGGGTGGAGACGATCACGCCGTCGCCCCGGTACGTTGTCACGTACGCCCCGTTGATGCTATTGCGCAAGTTGATGATCCGGGCCAGGACACTTTTGGATATGACCACGTCATTGAGCACCGAATATTCCCCAACCCGCTCACCCCCGCGCAAAAGAGTGGCACAGAGTTTCATGCGTTTCTCGGTCTCCACCCTTCCCTCGAGGATCCTTTGCAGAATTGGGTAGAGTTCCTCCAGGGTCGTCTCGGTCAGAAAACCCAGCCCGCCCAGGTTCACCCCCAGGATCGGGACGTTCTCACCCTTCATGTCCCGAACGGCGCTGAGCAAAGTCCCATCTCCCCCAAGAACGATGAGGACATCTACCCATTGGCTGATCTCTGATGGGGGGCAGGAGTGGGGCTGAGGGAGCGCCGGAGCGACAGCCTCATCCACATAAACCTGAACCTCCCGCTTTCCGAGCCATTCGCAAACCTCCTTGGCTAGGCGGATGGCGTCGGGCTTATTCGGCTTGATCACGATCCCAAAACGACTTGCCACCTGAACCTCCACCGGGGTCCTTTAACCCCTTGAACCCAAGAACCCTTTATTGAAGGGTTTTTTACCACAAAAGGTATGGACTGTCTACAGGGAATTCGCCCCGCCTGGCCAGGCCTGCGAATTATTTGAAAGGCAACTAACATTTTTGGTTCATCTCCAAATTCGTTGACCAAATTTTTAATGAAAGCTTGCCAAGGGCCCGGAAGGAAAGGCAGATTGCGCCGCAAGCATCGGCGGGAGATCCCCT
>CAYQWO010000150.1:0-7873 GCA_964421095.1 uncultured Syntrophaceae bacterium | reverse complement strand
CAGCTCCTGAATATTTCATCCCAGGGAGTGAAACGGAGCAATGAGAATTATCATCGCCGGGGGAGGGACGGGCGGGCATCTCTTCCCGGCGCTGGCTCTGATTGAAGCCTTCAAGGACCGAGAACCAACGAACGAAATCCTGTTGGTGGGGAGCCGCAGGGGTCTGGAGGCTCGCCTTGTGGCCGAAACGGGGTATACCCTGCGGACAATCGAGGCGGTCAGTTTGAAAGGAAAATCTTTTTGGGGGAAGATTTGGGGGTTGATGGCTGTTCCCAAAAGCCTCTTCCAATCATGGCGCTTAATCCATTCCTTCAGACCCGACATCGTATTGGGGGTAGGCGGGTACGCCTCCGGCCCCGTAGTCTTAGCAGCTTGGGCCATGGGCTATCGCACAGCCATCCACGAGCAGAATGCTTTTCCTGGGCTCAGCAACCGGATCCTGGGGCGGTTTGTGGACCGGGCTTTTGTCTCCTTCGCCGCATCGGCCCGGCATTTCCCCCGCCAGAAATCCATCCTCACGGGAAATCCGATCAGAAAAAGGATTCGCCCGGAGGGAATGGCGCGGGAGAGGGGTCCGGAATCAAAGTTCACGCTTTTCATTTTTGGCGGGAGCCAAGGGGCCCATCGCCTGAACTTGGCCATGATGGAGGCTCTGATTCCCCTGCGGGAATTCAAAGGGAGGCTACAAGTCATTCACCAGACCGGGGATAAAGACTACGCGGAAGTGCAGGAAGCATACCGGCGAGAAGGTTTGGCAGCTGAAGTTACCCCCTTCCTTCATGACATGGATCGCGCCTATGCCGCCGCGGACCTAATTTTATGCCGTGCGGGGGCCAGTACCCTTTTCGAGTTGATGGCCATGGGTAAGCCCGCGATTCTGGTGCCTTACCCGTACGCGGCCAATGACCATCAGACGCTGAATGCCCGGACTCTGGTGGATGCTGGGGCGGCCCTGATGGTGGCCAACGGAGACCTGACCGGCACCCAGCTGAGCAAGGTGCTGCGGCAGCTCTGCGAGGACCCGGAGAATTTGAAAAAAATTGGGGAGCGGGCCGCGGCTCTGGCCAAACCCGAGGCAGCCGAAACGATCGTGCAACTCTGCTACGAGATGGTGGGCCATGGCTAGTTCGACCTTTGGGATGAAACGCAGAATCTCCCGGGTGCATTTTGTGGGCATCGGCGGGATCGGGATGAGCGGGATCGCTGAGGTGCTCCTAAACTTGGGGTATCGGGTGTCGGGTTCAGACCTGGTGGAGTCGGAGACAACTTTGCGATTGAAGCGTTTGGGAGCGGAGGTATTCGTCGGGCATCGGGCGGAGAACCTGAAAGATGTGGATGTGGTGGTCATCTCCTCAGCGGTGCGGAAGGATAATCCCGAAGTCATCGCGGCCGATGAACGGGTCATACCCGTAATCCCCCGGGCCGAGATGCTGGCGGAGCTGATGCGGATGAAATACGGGGTGGCCATCGCCGGGACTCACGGAAAAACCACCACCACCTCGATGATCGCTACGGTTCTGGCGCACGGAGGGCTCGACCCCACCGCGGTCATCGGGGGAAAGTTGAACATCTTCGGGTCCAACGCCAAGCTGGGGCAGGGAGAGCTTCTGGTGGCCGAGGCGGACGAGAGTGATGGTTCTTTTCTGAAGCTTTCACCGACGATTGCCGTGGTGACGAATATCGACCCAGAGCACCTGGATCACTACCGGGACCTGGAAGAGATCAAGCAGGCCTTCTTGGAATTTATCAACAAGGTCCCCTTCTACGGGCTGGCCGTCCTCTGTCTGGACCATGAAAATGTCCAGGCCTTGATTCCCCAGGTCCGCAAACGGTTCATGACTTACGGCCTGACCGCGCAGGCGAATTTTCGGGCGGAGGATATATCTTTCCAGGGGTTGACGACTTCTTTCCGGGCTTTGGAAAACGACCGGGAACTGGGCCGGATCTCCATTCAGATGCCCGGGCTGCATAGCGTTTATAATGCCCTGGCTACTCTGGCCACGGCCATGGAGCTGGACCTGAGTTTCGAAGTTGTGCGGGCAGGGCTGGAGTCCTTCAGCGGGATCCAGAGGCGGTTCCAGGTCAAAGGGGAATGGGGCGGGGTCATGGTGGTGGATGATTATGGACACCACCCCGCAGAAATCAAGGCCACCCTGAGCGCGGCCAAGCATGGATGGGGGCGGCGAACGGTAGTCATCTTCCAGCCCCATCGTTACACCCGGACCCGCGATCTATTCAAAGATTTCCTGACCTGCTTCAACCAGGCCGATGTCCTATTTCTGACGGGAATCTACCCGGCCGGGGAAGATCCCATCCCAGGGGTGAGTGTCCGGCAACTTTATGAAGGGATCAAAGGGCATGGGCACAAAGATACGACCCTTGTGCTGGAGAAGGAAGAAATTCCCAAACGATTGCTCCCCCGGCTGATGCCCGGAGATATGGTTTTTACCCTGGGAGCGGGGGATGTCTGGAAGGTCGGTGAAGAACTGATCCAGCGGCTGAAGAAAGGCGAAGCCCGTAAGGGTACTCTGAAATCCCGGCGTGCTCCGCAGTAAATAAAAATAATGTCTGCGGACAAAGATTTATTGGTGGGAAAATTCAAAGGGGAAATTCGCTATGCGGTTCCCATGTCCGAGTATACTTCTTTTCGCGTGGGAGGAAAGGTGGACTATCTCGCCTTTCCCGAAGGCCTGGAAGACTTGCAGGGGATTTTAGAATGGTGTGGCCAGCAGGGAATTCCCAGCTTCATTCTCGGGAACGGAACGAACCTGCTGGTGCGCGATGGAGGAATTCGCGGCATGGCGATTTCCCTCTCCCGGGGATTTCTCCGGGTCGAGGAGGTAGAGCGCGGCCCGGAGGGAAGCCTGGTCTTTGCCGAAGCCGGCCAATCCCTGGGAAAGCTGGTGGAGTTTTCCTGGAAGCAGGGGCTGGCGGGTTTAGAATTTGCCGCTGGAATTCCGGGGAGCGTGGGAGGAGCGTTGTTCATGAATGCCGGGGCATACCGTGGGGAAATAAAGGATGTCCTGGATTCCATCCGCTTGCTGGAGGCCAGCAGGCTCGTCTCAGAAAGAAGGAAAGAAGAGTGGAAATTTTCCTACCGCTCGATGGGGCTTGAGAAAAAGCAGGTTATTCTGGGAGGAAAATTCCGCCTGAAAGCTGCCAATGTCCAGGCCGTCAAAAATAAGATTGAAGAAATTATGCGGCAGCGGATGGCCAAACAGCCCTATGACCTGCCCAGCGCCGGGTCGGTATTCAAGAACCCAGCCCAAGCGCCAGCAGGGAAACTCATCGAAGAAGCAGGACTGAAGGGCTACCGCATCGGAGACGCTCAGATCTCGGAGAAGCATGCCAATTTCATCGTCAATCGAGGCCAAGCGCGAGCTGAGGACATTCTGGCCCTCATCGAGCTGGCCCGCAAAAAGGTCTACCAGGAAAAAGGTGTATGGCTGGAAATGGAAATTCAGGTGATCGGCGAGGATTAAAATCAGTAGGGGCATTCGGCTCGCAGTCGAGTCTTATCGACCGGTCGCCCTTACGCCTGACTTGAACATGAAAAGCAAAGAAGAATTGAAGAGGAAGCGCATCGGCGTGCTGCTGGGCGGAATGTCCGCTGAGAGGGAGGTCTCGCTGGAGTCCGGAAAAGCAATCCTGGATGCCTTGCTGGCTCTCGGGTATGATGCCTGCCCTGTGGAGGCAGATGAACAGCTGGCCCAGCGGTTGATAGAAAAAAAGATCGAGGTGGCCTTCATCGGACTGCACGGACGCCTGGGAGAAGACGGGGCCGTGCAAGGGCTTTTGGAAATGATGCGTATTCCCTACACGGGTTCGGGTGTATTGGCCAGTGCCCTGGGCATGAACAAGATCGTCTCCCGCAAACTCTTCATGCTCCACGGGGTCCCCGTACCCCCGCACATTGTTCTGCAGAAGGCGGAGAAAGAAGTATTTGACGCAGCGAAACTTCCATTTCCTCTACCCATTGTGGTCAAGCCCTCCCAGGAAGGCTCCAGTGTAGGGGTGAGCATCGTCTCTGAGGCCAGTCAAATTCCTGCGGCCATGAACAGGGCCTTCGAATATGGCCTGGAAATATTGGTAGAAGAATACATTCCCGGCCGGGAGATTGCGGTCGGCATATTAGAGGACGTCGCCCTGGGGGCCATTGAAATCGTGCCCAAGGTGCAGTTTTACAGCTACCAGGCCAAATACACGGACGGTTTGGCCGAACACATCCTTCCCGCTCCTTTACCACCAGAAGATTACAACCAAGCTCTGGATTTAGGGCTTACGGCGCACCGTCTCTTAGGATGCGAGGGAGCCACGCGGGTGGATATGCGTTATAAAGAACCGGGCCAATTTTTTCTTTTGGAGGTCAATTCCCTGCCGGGGATGACCCGCCTTAGCCTCCTGCCGGAGATTGCCCGAGGGGTGGGGATTGACTTTCCGGGTTTGGTGGAGCGAATTCTACTGGGGGCGCGTTTGAAAATTCCCCTTTCGCCGCGGGGATGAAATCAGGGCCAAGGAGCTCTTAAAAATCTGGAAGAATGTACCGCAGTGATCGGATCAGGCCGAAACGCAAAATCCGCCGGATTCGCCAGAAGAAGGCGGGTATGCTCCCAGTCTGGGTTGGCAAGATGGGGAGGGGAGCTCTCAGCTTGGCCGTACTGGCCAGCCTAACCTTGCTGGGCTTCACGGCCTACCAGTATTTCCAGCGCTCCGCGCCCCTGAACATCGGAGAGGTCAAGATCATGGGGTGTATGAATGCTACCGAATCCGAGCTGGTGAACCTGGCCAATGTAGACTTCAAAGCCAGTCTGGCCAACCTGGATTTGCGGGAAATTAGCAGCCGACTGGCAAAGCACCCCTGGGTAGAAAAGGCGAAAGTGAAACGCGATTGGTCGCGGAGGGCGCTCATCATCGAAGTGCAAGAGAGGATTCCGCAAGCGTTGGTCCTGCTGGAAGATCTCTACCTCGTGGATTGTCATGGAGAAGTTTTTAAGAAGGCCGAGCCCAAAGATCAACTGGATTTTCCTGTTCTCACCGGGTTAAATCCCCGCGAGGTCATGGAGCGGGATCAGCAGACTGTAGACCTGGTACGCCAGGCATTGGAACTCCTGGAACTCCTCGGCCAAAGGAAGATTTTCACTCCCCGCGAAGTTTCGGAAATCCATCTCAGCAAACAAAATGGGCTGACGATTTTCACCCTGATAAGAGGAATTCCCATTCGCCTGGGTTCAGGGGGGCTGGCGGATAAAATCGATCGCCTGGAAAAGGTGCTGCCGGACTTACAGCGGAAAATCAAAGAAGTTGAATACCTGGACCTCAATTATCCCAGGAAGGTTGTGGTCAAAATGAAGAATCCGTCTCCGCCGTCTCTGCGGTGAAAAGCTTGGGGAAGGGGGAACCCCGATGGGCAAGAAGGGGAAGAGAGAGAACATTATCGTCGGCTTAGACATCGGCACCACGAAGATCTGCGCCATTGTGGGAGAGGTGACCGATGGGGGCCTCGACATCGTGGGCATCGGAACCCATCCCTCAAAGGGATTACGCAAAGGGGTGGTCATCAACATTGATGCCACGGTGGAATCCATCCGCAAAGCCGTAGAGGAAGCGGAGTTGATGGCCGGGGTGGAGATCACGTCGGTCTATTGCGGCATTGCCGGGAATCACATCCGGGGTTTCAACAGCCACGGCATCGTGGCCGTGAAAAATCGAGAAGTCTCGGAAACCGACATCAAGCGGGTGATCGACGCGGCCCGAGCGGTCGCCATTCCCATGGACCGGGAAGTCATCCACGTTCTTCCCCAGGAATTCATCGTGGATGAACAGGACGGAATCATGGAGCCCCTGGGCATGTCCGGGGTTCGCCTGGAGGCCAAGGTGCATATTGTCACGGCGGCGGTGACTTCCGCCCAGAACATCATCCGTTGTTGCAACCGGACGGGGTTGGAGGTCAACGACATAGTCTTGGATCAGCTGGCTGCCAGCGAGGCGGTGCTCACTCCCGACGAGAAAGAGCTGGGCGTGGTTCTGGTAGACATCGGGGGCGGGACCACGGACTTCGTCGTTTTTTCCCAGGGAGCTGTCCGGCAAACCGCCATATTTGGATTGGGAGGCAACCACCTGACCAATGACATTGCCGTGGGGCTGCGTACGCCACTGGTGGAGTCGGAAAAGATCAAGACGAAATATGGGTGCGCCCTGACGTCTATGGTCAAGAAAGAAGAGACCATCGAAGTCCCCAGCGTGGGAGGAAGGCGACCCCGGGTGCTGTCCAGGCAGATCTTAGCTGAGATCATCGAGCCCCGGATGGAAGAAATTCTTACCCTGGTTCACCGCGAAATCCTTAAGTCAGGGTACGAAAACCTCATTCCCTCGGGGGTGGTGCTTACCGGTGGGACCGCTTCCCTGGAGGGGTTGCCGGAACTGGTCGAACAAATTTTCAACCTTCCGGTTCGGCGTGGGTATCCCTCGGGAGTGGGCGGGCTGATGGACGTAGTGAACAATCCCATGTATGCCACGGGCGTGGGTCTGGTTCTGTACGGGAAAGATCATGGCCCCGAGGCTCGTTTCCGAAATGGCGATCGGCGAATCTTCGGCAGAGTAAAACGCTGGTTCAGCGAATTCTTTTAAACAGGGTTCGAGGGGTCTAGGGTTCCAGGGTCCCAATGAAAAAGAAATCCCTAGAACCCAGGACCCTTGAATCCTTGAACCCTATTTATTTTCAGGGGGTGGGCGAATGATTGAACTTGAAGAGAACACGCATTCCGGGGCCAATTTGAAGGTGGTGGGCGTCGGCGGCGGAGGGTGTAACGCTGTCAACACCATGATCAAGGCCGCTCTGAACGGGGTGGAATTCATCGGGGCGAACACGGATGCCCAGGCTCTGGCCGCCTGCAATGCTCCCATTAAAGTTCAATTGGGAGCAAAGCTGACCAAAGGACTCGGAGCGGGCGCCAACCCCGAGATCGGGCGAAATGCTATGTTAGAGGATAAGGACCGCATCCGCGAGATGCTGGTGGGCGCGGATATGGTTTTCATCACGGCCGGCCTGGGAGGAGGCACGGGGACCGGGGGGGCACCAATCCTGGCGACGATCGCCAGGGATGTAGGGGCCCTGACTGTGGCCGTAGTCACCAAACCCTTCCTTTTCGAGGGGAAGAGAAGACAGCGACAGGCCGAAGAAGGGCTGAAGGAACTCCGGAAATGCGTGGACACCTTGATCACCATCCCCAACCAGCGGTTGCTGAACATCGCCGGCCGAGATATGTCTCTCCTGGAAACATTCCGTAAGGCAGATGAAGTTCTTCTCCAAGCGGTCAGAGGGATCTCCGACCTGATTACGGTCAATGGCTTGATCAACCTGGATTTCGCCGACGTGCGCACGGTGATGTCGGAGATGGGGTTGGCCCTGATGGGGACGGGCATAGCCAGCGGCGAAAATCGGGCGATTGAAGCAGCCCAGCGGGCCATCTCCAGCCCCTTGCTGGAGGATATCACTATCTCCGGGGCCCGGGGAATCCTGATCAACATTACGGGGGGAACGGGCCTGACCCTTTATGAAGTCAATGAAGCGTCGAGCCTCGTTCAGGAGGAGGCCGACGAGGAAGCCAACATCATTTTTGGGGCGGTGATTGACGAGAACCTGAAGGAGGAAATGCGAGTCACCGTGATTGCGACGGGATTCGGCAGGGCCGAAGAAAGGGAAGAGCGCATCCCGCAATCCCGAACGGCACCGCTGGAACGCGAGAAGACCGTGGTCAGCTTCACCCGCAAGGAGAGCAATCGGGATATTCCGACCTTCATTCGTCAGGAAAAAGGGGCGGAGATCCAGGAAAAGCTGGCCAAATCAGGCAGAGGCCGTCTGTCATTCAACTTG
>CAYQWO010000149.1:2417-7913 GCA_964421095.1 uncultured Syntrophaceae bacterium | reverse complement strand
GGCTTCTTCTACTGAGGCTTCCCGCCCCAGCGCCGAAGCGATCTCCTTCGCTCCCTCCCCCAAAAAAAGGCATCCGATCTCCTCCGGGTAATGTTGGCAGGGCTCGAGGGAGCGACAGAGACATCGATGAAGAATGAAGCGGAAGGACGACTCCTGGATGAATCGTTCTAGCACCTGGCTGGGCAAAGCCACGCTTACCGGCCTTTCCACTTCCACGTGGACCGGAATGAAATTTGCCCGGTCTCCGCGAAAGGTGGAGCGCATCCAGCGCCCGACGACCGGCCACCCCACCATCCTGGCCAGAAAGTTTCGAACAGGCCAGAAGGTGGTTATGATTTTGATTTGCCAGATGGGTCGGCCCATAGTAAATTGAATTGCGGATTGCGGAATTCGGAATGAAAAATCCGCAATCCAAAATCCAAAAATAAAAAAGGCTGGAGCTATGCCATTTCAGGAATTTCCGCCACAATCGGCTTCAGGATGGCCAAAATCTTATCCATTTGCTCTTTGTTGATGATTAGCGGCGGGCTCAGAGTGATCCGGCTTCCAAAGACCCTCAAGAAAAGCCCATCCTGTAGGGCCCGATCTTGGATCTTCTGGGAGATCTCCCAGACCTTTTTCGGGATGGCTTTGGTCTTCTTGTCCTCTACGTATTCGATCCCGATCATCAGGCCCAGCCCATCGATGTCCCCCACCGCCGGGAGAGTCAGAAATTCTTCCTGCAAACGGTCTAAAGTGTATTGCCCCATCCGGGCCGCGTTGTCCGCCAACTTCTCCCCGACGATGATCTCCATGTCCTTGATGGCCGCCGCCGCCGCTACGGCATGACCGCTGTAAGTGAAGCCGTGGAAAAAGGGCGTCTGCCGGCTTTGCAGCTCCTGGTAAATTTCCTCCCGAATGGCCACGGCCCCGAAGGGGATATAGCCGCTGGTGATGCCCTTGGCCATGGTCATGATGTCTGGAATCACTTGCCAGTTTTCCACGGCGAAGAGCTTGCCCGTCCGCCCAAACCCGGACATTACCTCATCGGCAATCAAAAGAACCCCCATCTCCGAACAAATCTGCCGCACCTTCGGCCAGTACTCGGGTGGGGGGCTGATCATCCCGGCAGATCCCTGTACCGGTTCAGCGATGAAGGCGGCCACGGTATCCCGGCCTTCGTGTTCAATGGTCTCGGCCAGGAAATTGGCGCATTTCAACTGGCACCCCGGGTATTCCAGGCCGAAGGCACAACGGTAGCAGTAGTACGAAGGAATGTGCAAAAACCCGGGAACCAGCGGCCCGTAACTCTTCCATAACCGGCCCATTCCCAGGCTCGTGGCACTGAGAGTTCCGAAAGAAACCCCGTGGAAAGAATGATAAAGGCTAATGATCTTATTTTTCTCTGGCTTTTTGGCATGCCAGAAATTCCGGGCGATCTTGAAAGCGGTTTCCACCGACTCCGACCCACCGCTGGTGAAGAAAAAATGTTTCAGTCCGGGGGGAGTAATCTCAGCGAGCTTTTTGGCGCATAGGATCGCGGCCGTATTCGTGAAGCCCCAGTAGGTCGTCGTGTACTGGAGCTTATCCAGTTGCTCAACAATGGCTTCGATCACCTCTTTGCGCCCGTGGCCGATGTTTACATTAACCAGCTGAGAAGAGGAGTCAATGTATTCCTTTCCCTCCGTGTCCCGGATGATGACCCCTTCTGCCGTATCAAACACCATCCCCCGGGTTGTACCCAACGGCCACATGGAATGGATAAGATGGTCAATGTCCCACTGCAAAAGTTCATCGGTCTTCACTTTTTTCATCTCGCACCTCGCCGCTTATTTGATGATTTTCTCCCGCAGGGCTGACGAAGTCTTTCGGCTGTTTGCTGGAGACATTACCAAATCAATTTCTGCGAAGCAAGGATATTCTTCCCCCCAAAAAATTTGTCTTGCCCCCAACCCCCGCAAATAAGATATAATACAGCCGCATTAAGAATTCAAAGGGGGCACCAAGTGGCCAAAGTGAATTTCTGGTCAATCGCGAATTTGGTCAAACCTCCTCCCTTCCCCTCCAAGATTATCTGCCCCATCGATTCTGTCGAGATGGTCCTCATTCCCGCCGGCGAGTTTACCATGGGGATTACTGAAAATGAACTGAACCAGATCTTCATCTTGGATGGCTCCCAGAATTCCGTCTTCATGACCGAAGTCCCCGCGCGGAAGGTAAACCTGGAGGCCTATTACATCGACCTCCATCCGGTGACCAATTTCCAATACAGCAGGTTCATGGAAGAAACCGGCCATCGCCAGCCTCTACTCTGGGCGAGAGAAGGATGGAATGAACCGCTCCAGCCAGTGGTAGGCTTGGGATGGGATGACGCCAGGGCGTACGCCGCTTGGGCCGGCAAAAGCCTCCCCACCGAGGCGCAATGGGAAAAAGCGGCCCGCGGAACCGACGCCCGCTGGTGGCCCTGGGGAAACGATTTTTATCCGGGCTATTGTAATTCTGCCGAGCTGGGCATCAACCGGGTAACCGATGTCACTCGCTTCCATCTTGGGTTGAGTCCCTACGGATGCTATGACATGGCCGGAAATGTCTGGGAGATGTGCGAGGGAGCTTGGATCGAGGGACACTTACCCATGCGCGGGGGATGCTTCCTCGGGGCCGCCACCTTCGTGCGTACCACTGTGCGCTGGTCGGCCGAAGACCAGGTCCATGGAGCGCATTGGCTCGGTTTTCGTTGCGTGAAAAACATCTTGGAGAGGTAAGTCATGGAACCCAAAGAAGTGCTGGATTTTATCTGCAAGCGAAGAAGCGTGCGGCGTTTTCAGAAAAAGCCAGTTCCTGATGAGATCCTGGAGGCCCTGATGAAGGCCGCCATGGCCGCCCCCAGCGGGAACAACGCTCAGCCCTGGGAATTCGTCATCGTCCGAGACCCCAAGATCAAAGAGGAACTTTCCCGCGTCCATTCCTGGGTCTATATGGCTGCCGAGGCCCCTGCGGCAATCGTTGTCCTGGGAAACAAAAGCTCCGAATGGTGGCAGGACGATTGCGCCGCGGCCACGGAGAATCTGCTTTTGGCCGCAGCCAATCTCGGCCTGGGAACGGTCTGGTGCGGCATCAAAGAAGACCATGCTAGGACGGTGCGCAAGATCCTGGGCGCTTCCGGGAATATGGGGGTTCTTTGCATCGTGCCCCTGGGCTATCCGGCCGAAACTCTTTCCCCCCATACCAAGTATCGTAAAGATAAGGTTCACTGGGACCGGTATGCCCGATAAATATGCCCTAAAAAACAGCGGTCAGCCGCCAGCGTTCAGTGATCAGCAAAAAAATACTTCATCTGGGCGGAAAGCTGAATGCTGATATTCTAAAAATCTCCGCTCCACAGCGCTGCGGCACTGGCCGGTTCAAACCGGCGGCTTACAGCGGTGAGCTTTTCTCCTCGAATCTCAATACCTGCTAACTGAGAATTAAATCCAAGGCCTTTTTCCACAGCCCGGCTCAAGTAGGGGAGCGATAGAGGGTCGAAGCCCATGAGCGCTGCGCCGACAGCTTCCACCGCTACAAGGTCGATTCCCACGATCAGGAGATCCATCTTCACCGGTTTTCCCCGAACCGGGGATCCTTTTCCCTCCATGCCGTATAGACCGTCGATCACAGTTAGATGCGAAGGGATAACGGCGTTCAGGTCCACGAAGGCATTTTGCATATCCTCAATTCCGCGGTCCCTGGCCAGATCGTGAAAAATCTTTTTGCCGCCTCCGGGGATAATGGGCGTAAGGTATCCTTGCCTCTTGGCCTCCTGCGGATTTCTGAAGGAACGCCCCGGAAGAGCCCCCATCATGTTCTTCATGGATAGACTGAAATTGGATTGAGGGTGAACCTTTAGCTTGGCAAGGTTGATCATGACATCGCATTCCCTGACCACCCGGGGAACCTCGAATTGTTCCACCACGAGAGGATCTTTGACTGTTATCACTTCGGTTGGTTCGTCGTTTAGGTCGATGACCTTGACTCCCCTTATTTCGGAGATCTCTTTCAGTCCTTTTACATCCTTCAAATAAACGAGGCCCGTCCCGATTCCTTCTGCAATCAGGACTTTGGAAGCCCCGGCTTTAAGGGCCAGCCGCGCCAATTCCAAAACAATCTTCGGATCGCAGGACGCTCCCGTCTCCGGAGGAAGGGCGGCGGTGAAATTGGGCTTGATCATCACCGTGGCCCCTGAGGGAACGACCGCTTCCATCCCCCCGTGATGCTCCATGGCTTTCTGCAAGGATTTTACAATATCTTCTCCCTTCAAAAGAGAGACAATCGATTTCATTCTTTCTCCCCCAAAAGCGGATGGGTCATCCAACTATTTGGAAACCCTTATATCATTACAAAGATTGCCTTTCAAGCGAAATGACTAAAGTAGCGCTAACTTTTAGGGGAGACAGCTCTGGAACTCGCCTGACGTGATCCGTAAAGCTTTTAAGGGGGTTTGTAACTAATTAATTTAATTGATTTTTATGAAAAATCCCCCGTGATTATCTCCCAGGAATGGAAAATAATATGGATTTTCCCTAAATTTTTTCTGCTGGTATGGAAGCTTTATAAAATCAGCTCTCGCGGACCCCAAACCGCACAGCAAAAAGCAAATTTTGACTCCTTCTCCATCCCTCCAATTCATAACACCCCTAGCCTAGCCTATAATTCGCACTTAAGTGTTTAATGGGATCGGACGATAAACATAGTAGATCATTGGTATTTAATTGGAGAGGGATTTCACTCATAAAAATGAGAACCTGCCAGGAATTTGAGGAACACTCCGGGCATCCTTATCGAGCCTGAAGATCTTTCCAAGGTTGATGATAAAATCATGGAATCCCTCGTGGAAAAGATAGGATGGTTGATTACTAAAAGGAGTTCTGATTGAATGGTTTCTAATAAATCCTCAGAACAACCCCCCAAATTGGGCATTATCCATAAGGATATCAAGGAAACGTCGGCGTTGATGCATATTGAATGCCTGGAGACGGCTTTCTTCCAGATCAGCTCAGCAATCAGCGCCCACAAAGACTTAAATACAATTTTAGAAGTCATCGGGCGGGAGTCCCTCAACTGCCTGAAGGCGAGCCGTTCTACCATTTTTTTCCTGGACCCGAAGAGCGGAATTCTGAGGACCCAATTCACCCATGCTCTTAATCCAGTGGATGAGCGGATGGGCCTGTTTGAGGAAATGGAGGTAGCTCAGAAAATCCTTCAGGAAAACAAGCCTTTCTTGGCAGGGGAACGGGAAATCATTTCGCTCATGGGTGTCCCCCTTTCGTTCAAGGGAAAGACGATGGGGGTACTCAGTCTGGTGTTGATCGATGAAGAGTACGGCTTCGATGAGAAATGTCTGCAATTTTTTTCCAGTTTTGCCAATCTCGCTTCCGCCGCCATGGAAATGATGGATTTGCTGGAGACGGCGCAAGATGGGAGGAACTTGCGAGTTATTTACGAACGCTACGTGGACAATCTCTTGAACCAATTGCAAAACCC
>CAYQWO010000149.1:0-2317 GCA_964421095.1 uncultured Syntrophaceae bacterium | reverse complement strand
GGAACAGAAAGTCGGCAAGGAAAAATTCCCTGAAGAGGCAACCAAGGAAAAGGTTCCGTGGGTGCAAGGGAGCATCGTCACTCCAAAAGAAGAATCAGGTATCGAACGCCGGAAGGATGAAAGAGTAGATGCCATAGTGCGTGTGGAATTTCAAGAGGAGGATTGGGGCTTTACCAAGGACCTGAGTAGGGGAGGGGCATTTATCCTGACACCCAACCCGGCGGAGTTGGGAGATCAATTTGTTCTGAAACTCCACATGGCCGACGGCGAAGAGCCCATCGAAGTAACTTGCAAAGTGGTCTGGACGAATAAATATGGAAAGGAAACTCCGGATTTGCGTCGGGGAATGGGGGTCAAATTCTTAAGGCTCCAGCCTGAAGTCAAAAAAAGAATTGAAACATATATTGAGTCCCGAAAGAGCAGAACCCTTCGGCTGAAAAATTAATCCCCTCCTCCCGCTGATTTTAACCGAACATTCTAATCCTTCCTCTCCGGCAGCATGTTATGAGTTTTCCCAGAGGGGGCCAAAACAAGGCTTTTGATAACGATCTGGTCAGCGGCGACACCCTGAAGGCTTTTAAGAAAGTCAAGAAGCCCCTCAAGCGCAGCTCAAATGCCGGGGATAACATAATCAGTCCAGAACAGTTTAGGGCCTTGCTGGATTCTGAAAGTCTTCCCATGCATATCCGCGGGATCCTCGGCACTGCTTTTTATAGCAGGATGAGGACGGATTGGGTCAAGCGGAAATCAGAGCTTCGTCCAAAACCTCTTGAACAAATGCCCTGGGGAAACGAACAGGTATACCCTCTTGTCGAGCTGAAGGATCCTCCACGCGTAAGTGAGGAATTACAAACGTTTCTGGTTGGCTGAAGAGATTTTGTCTTGATAAGAAATGTCTGTTTGATTATTCATTCTTCTCCGGCTCTTTTTAGAATGTTTCCGTACAGTTTATCTGAGATTCTGAAACCGGCCTCGATTAATTCATCAAGCGATTCCCGAACATTAGGAATCAGATTCCGGTCTTTTGCCTCCTGAAGAATATCAGGACTGCTAACAAGTTTGATTTTTCGCTCCCTAGCCTCCTTTCTGGCCTGAGGATCATCCATCAAAAGAGGAATTCCTTTTTCTTCCGCTAAAATGATAGCTTCTTTCTCTCCCCGTCCCAACTTCTCTGAAAGAGTCGTCAGTTGCCCTTTATCGAGAATTTTTCTGAGGTTAATCCATGGGGCGGAATTCACTTCACTGGCTCCCGGTTTTTCCCTACCTTTCACAACAATCTCATCATAGACCCCTTCAGGAATAATCATATTCCTGACTACTTGTCTTAAAAGATCTAACTTATTGGCCCTGGCAAAAGAAATGATTGAACTGGCATCGGCCACAATCATTTCTATTCCCTCCCCAGGGCGGATTTGAGGTTCCTTAACCCTTCTTTCAGCTCTTCCGGAGTGGCTTCGAAGGCGGAGACATCATACTTGGCCATCAGGTCGAATAAATCATGCCTGCTTATTTCTAGAAGTTCGCCGGCCTTCCCCTGAGATATCTTACCCTTACGGAGAAGCTCCATCACGGCTGCCTCCTTGGCCTTCATGAGAACTTCATCATCCTGGAGATCCTTTTCTTGCACCTCTTCAGGGAACTCTAAAACAAGCCTCCTTGACATAGTTTTCACCCCCCTTTTACCTTCTATTCGTATAGAAATGATTGATTATTTTCTTCAATTTCTTTCATTCTAAAGGATTGGAAATCACCTGTCAATTGATTGAATCCCCTTGCAGCCCTTCAAAATTCGATCGGGCTTATCACGAAATCTTCTCCCCGACCTGCCGCAATACTGACCCCTGAGACTAATATTCAACAATCTGCCCACTTCCGCACCATTACAATACCAGTTCAGGGCCTTGCTGGATTCTGAAAATCTTCCCATGCATACGCACGGGATTCCTCGCCACTGCCTTTTACACCGGAATAAAAAGGGGAGAAATTCTTTCAATAACGTGGCGCAAGTTGGATATGAAAAACAGAGTCATCCGCCTGGAGGCTGAGGGTACAGAGGATCGGGAGGCCAAGGTGATCCCGATTTGTGAAGAGCTTTACGAGGCCCTAAGAATGATTCCCAAAGCTCTCCATGATGATCACGTCTTTCTCTACCGGGGAAAGCCAGTGCGACCAGAGGTGAAATTGAAGGGTCTGGGAAAATGGGGAATCTTCCTAATTTATTGAAATTAAAAGTGGTGCGAGAGAGGGGATTTGAACCCCTACGGGTTGCCCCACTGGATCCTAAGTCCAGCGCGTCTGCCAGTTCCGCCACTCTCGC
>CAYQWO010000148.1:3965-7924 GCA_964421095.1 uncultured Syntrophaceae bacterium | reverse complement strand
CCGTACGCATCTGGATCAAATAGAAGCTAAGCTCCGTTCCAAGTGAAAAGTGGAAGCGAATTCTTATCATCAGCGCGGCGCTGATGCCAGCGTCCTTGCGGTTGTGGCTTGGTCGCGAACACCGACGTCCCCCAAAGCGCAGGGCGGAGGCGTCGGCCACCTGTGGCCGCAACAACAAGGTTAGGGCGCGGGAGAAATAACTTGTCGCTCGCTGTCATGTTCCTGGTGTTGCTCGGTGCCGCACTGCACGCCACCTGGAACACCATTATCAAGGCAGGCTCGGATAAACTGCTCGATACCATTCTGGTCACGTGTGTGGCGGCGAGCATCGCCTCCCATGCCCTCAACGCCGCCTATAGAGAGAGATGTTGAAAGAGGTCCGGTGATTCATTACGGTTGGATCGTTATGGCCATGGGTATGCTGACGACCATCGCAGCCCATGGGTTTGGACGGATGGCCTATACCTTAATCCTGCCCTCCATGAAGGATGGCCTCCATTTCACCTACGCTCAGCTGGGGCTTTTGGGAACCGGCAACTTCCTCGGATATCTCAGCTTGGCCATCATCGGAGGATTTTTAGCGGCTAAATTCGGTACAAGGATCGTTATCACGTTGGCCTTGATTCTTATGGGGATAACGATGATCATTACCGGTGTGGCCCAAAGTTTCGGTTTCGCCTTTGTGATGCGGCTCTTGACGGGTTTCGGCAATGGGGCGGCTTATGTGCCGGCCATGGCCCTGGGATCAGCCTGGTTTTCCATGAAACGAAGGGGGCTGGCCACAGGAGTCGTTTCTGCCGGC
The DNA here is from genome assembly GCA_964421095.1 of uncultured Syntrophaceae bacterium. GTDB lineage: Bacteria > Desulfobacterota > SM23-61 > SM23-61 > SM23-61 > CAYQWO01. The sequence continues at coordinate 7,122 of CAYQWO010000148.1, read as the reverse complement.
ATCGGAGTGGGCACGCTGATTGCGGGCCTAATTGTGCCTTATATTCTGAAGTTTTATGGGTCTGAGGGTTGGAGGTTCTGCTGGTATTATTTGGGAGGTGCTGTGCTGGTTATTTCCGGTATGGTGTATACCTTCATCCGCAGCCAGCCTGAGGAAAAAGGGCTCTCTCCCATCGGGTCCGGGGAAGGCGATGCCCCCTCAAAGCCCAAGGCCGAAGAAAGGAAAGCAAAGGCTTTGCAGTGGGGGTTGGTCTATCGGGTCAAAGAGGTGTGGTATCTTGGGCTCGTTTATTTTATGTATGGATTCTCTTACATCATTTACATGACCTTCTTTGCTGCTTTCCTGATTAAAGAAATGGGATTAAGCCAGGCCCAGGCTGGCGGGCTTTGGGCTTTAGTTGGGGGACTGAGTATCTTTTGCGGGGTTATCTGGGGCGGAGTATCAGACCTCGTTGGCCGGAAATACGGCTCTGCCCTTGCTTATCTAACCCTGGCGGTAGCATACGCTGTGTTTGCCTTGCTAAAATCATCGATGGGCTTCTATGTCTCGGCAGTAATCTTCGGTCTCTCCGCCTGGAGCATACCGACGATTATGGCCGCTACAGCTGGGGATTACGTAGGATCGAGGCTCGCCCCAGCGGGCTTGGGCTTTATCACCCTCTTTTTCGGCATCGGCCAAGCCCTGGGGCCAGCCTTAGGAGGCTACTTAGCCGATGCCACCCGCTCATTTGCCCTGCCCTTTTTCTTGGCGAGCGGTGTTTCCTTATTGGGGACCATCTCTTCTCTTTATCTTAAGAAGCCTAAAAAGGATGAAAGTATTTAAGGATTGATCCCTGATTGAGTGGAAGAAAAGGGGGTTTACTTTGCTGGCTTTTTTGGATAGATTGGAAATTTGAATAAAAGATTTTTCAGATGCGCGTCCGGAACTGATTCGCTTTAAAAAGGGGGAAGCCATAATAATTTTGAAAGGAGGCACACCTATGGGGGGAAAAAGGTCTTTATTCGTCTGGGGATTATGCGGATTATTTCTTGGGGTAGCCGTTTTTCTGCAGGTAGGTACCGCGTTCGGCCAGGATACCATCAAAATCGGGGCAGTAGTACCGCTGAGTAAGGCATCCTTCGCCCAAGCGGGAGAGGAACAGCGGCGAGGGCTCCTGATGGCGCTGGAGGAGATCAATCAGGCCGGGGGCATTCTGGGTAGGAAGGTGGAATTGATCATAGAAGACGATACAGGAGAGCCCTCCGTCGGTATCGCGGCTGCGGAGAAGCTCCTCACCCGGGATAAGGTGGTGGCCTTGATTGGCGGCTACTCGAGCACTATCACCTATGCGCAACTCAATGCCGTCCAGCGGTTGGAACCCTTCGTCGCCTGGGTAGGAGCATCCTCGACCAAGGTGGAGCATGAATTCGGGCCGAAACGATGGTTCTTTCACTATCACCCATGGGATTACCACCGGCAGTCCACGATCCGTGATTTTCTGCTGAGTATTTCCCCGCGGCCCAAGACGGTTGCGATCGCCTATGAAGATGGGATCTATGGGACAACCAGTCGCGATTATGCCGTGAAATATCTAAAGGAGAAGGGGTTCGAGGTCGTTTTCGATGAGCGGTTCAAGAGCGGTTCCGCCGATTTCACCCCGATGCTCACCAAGATTAAAAGAGCTAACCCTGAAATCTTCTATTGGGTAGCCTATGCGGGCGATACAATTTTGATCATGAAACAGGCCAAAGAGATAGACTTCAACCCGAAGCTTTTCCTGTCTGTGGCTGTCAATTTCCCCCAATACAAACCCTCTCTGGGGGCGACGGGAGACTATGTGGCGGGAGTGGATGTCTGGATCCCGACGATGAAACTACCCGAGACGGTGAGGTGGATGGAGAAGTTCAAAAAGGCTTACCCTGATCGGGTCCCGGAGTACTGGGTTCCGCTGGCCTATACCAATTTGATGACGGTAGTGGAGGCCATAAAACGAGCAGGCTCGACGGATAAAGAGAAGCTCATCGCTGCCATGGAAAAGACTGACTACAACTCTCCCATGGGGAAGATGACATTTAAAAAGAGCGAAGAAGGAGGGCTGCATCAGGCCATTGATGAGCAGATCATTACTCAGTGGCAGTCAGGAGTTTCCTACGTAGTATATCCTGCTTCCAAAGCCACCGGCAAATTAATCTACCCCACGCCGAACTGGAAAAACCGATAGCCGGTCTTCTCGTCTCAGCCCTCCATTGTGGAGGAGAGGCGAAAACCAAATCCCCCAACCCCCTTCAGGAAAGGGGGGAGGGGGATTTTTGCGGCCCGTGGGTAACGGGAGCCTTGAGAAAAAATAGATGCTGTACAAGGTTTGAAGTATGGATTGGGCCAGTTTCTTGCAAAGTTTTGCCAATGGACTCCTGATCGCGGGGCTCTATGCCTCGGTAACACTGGGGCTTACCCTCGTCCTGGGGGTGATGGGAATCGTCAACTTTGCCCACGGCGAAATGGTCATGCTGGGAGCTTACAATACATTTTGGCTATTTACCTTGCTGGGATTCGATCCCCTCATTTCTATCGGCATCAGCGGTCTTCTGCTCTTTTTTATCGGGCTCCTGATTTACCGTTTCACGATCCGGCCGATCCTTGGTGACCCTCCTCTGAATCAACTTCTCCTCACCCTGGGGATTTCTATCTTCCTTCAGAATTTAGCCATGATCCTCTGGAAGGCTGATTCGAGGTCCGTGATCACTTCTTATTCTGGCATGTCCCTTCATTTGGGATTGGTCCATGTGGGATTGACACGCTTGCTTACTTTTTTGATTGCCGTAGGTCTTACTCTTTTCCTCCTCTTCTTTCTTTACAAGGCCAGGCCAGGAAAAGCGATGCGCGCCGTCAGCGAGAACAACACCGCTTCCTGGTTGATCGGGATCAATGTCCAAAAAACTTACCTTCTGGCTTTTGGCGTGGCGACTGGCCTGGCCGGTGCATCCGGTGCCCTGGTCAGCACGATCATGTATACCTTTCCTATGGTTGGTTTCAAAATAGCCCTGAAGGCCTTCTGCATCCTGGTCCTGGGAGGATTGGGAAATATACCGGGGGCTCTCTTTGGAAGTCTGATCTTAGGCCTGACGGAGTCTTTTGTGGGGACGTATGTTACCGAGGGTTCGGGATGGGCAGAAGGAAT
>CAYQWO010000148.1:1413-3865 GCA_964421095.1 uncultured Syntrophaceae bacterium | reverse complement strand
ACCCGGCTCAACTTCGCCTTTATGGCCATCCGGGAGAACCAAGAGGTGGCCGATGTGCTGGGGATTAATCCCACGCGCTACAAAGTCCTGGCATTCATGATTAGCGCTTTCTTTACCGGCTTTGCCGGGGGATTTTACAGTCACTATAATACCTATATTATTCCTTACGAGGTATTTGGCCTGGGCATCTCCATTGCCTGTCTGGTCATGCCGATCTTCGGGGGTCTTTATACCATCGCCGGGCCCATCATCGGCACGATCGTGATCAAAGCGGTCGAGGAATATCTTCGGGTCACTATTTCTTATGGCCATCAGATTGCCTACGGTTTGATTTTGGTAGTCGTGATTTTGTTTATGCCCGAGGGGATTGTCGGGGTATGGCGCAGAAAGGTTCTTCCCCTTTTTAAACGAGAACTGGAATGAAAAAATGAAACCACTGAGAACGCAGCCCCAGCATTCCAGTTTTTGGATCACGGCTGCGCCGCACTGAGGGGATCATGGCTCTTCTTCAGGTAAGGAATCTAACCAAACATTTTGGAGGTCTGGCGGCCGTTCAAAATGTCAGCTTCGAGATCGCGCCGGGGGAGATTGTCAGCTTGATTGGTCCCAATGGAGCCGGCAAGACCACAATCTTTAACCTTCTCTCGGGCATCTATCCCCCCGATCAGGGTGAGATCCGGCTGGATGGGGAAAGCCTGGTTGGCCGAAAGCCTTTTGAGATCTGCCAGAGAGGGATCGGGAGGACTTTCCAGATCATGCAGCCCTTCCCCCATATGACGGTCGCGGAAAACGTTGCGACCAGCGGCCTTTTTGGACGGGTACCCAAGGTTTCCATGAGTAAAGTGCAAGAGGAGACAGTCAAACTTTGCCAATGGGTTGGCCTGGGAGATAAAATGAAGGCCTACCCGAGAAATCTCACTGTAGCTGATCAGAAGAAAATCGAGATTGCCCGGGCCTTGGCCATCCAACCCAAACTCCTTTTACTCGACGAGGTGATGGCGGGTTTGACCCCCACGGAAACGGCGGAGGCCATTAAGTTGGTCCGTCAACTGCGGGAAAAAGGAATAACGATCTTTCTGATCGAACATGTGATGAAGGTCGTGATGGGAATTTCCGATCGGGTCCTTGTCCTGCACCATGGGGAAAAAATTGCGGAAGGTACTTCCAGCCAGGTGGCCAACGATCCCGGGGTAATCGAAGCGTACCTGGGAGAACATATTCGGGAGCCCGAGGAGTCATCGTGCTAACGCTGGAGCAAATCGACGTCTACTACGGTAATATCCAGGCCCTCTGGCAAATTAGTCTCCAGGTGGCAGGCGGGGAAGCGATTGCCATTATCGGGTCCAATGGGGCCGGAAAATCGACCATCCTCCGGACCATCTCCGGACTGCTTAAACCGAGAAAAGGATTGATTACCTTTGACTCCCAAAGGATCGATCCGCTCGATCCGGACGAGATCGTCCGCATCGGGATCTCTATGGTTCCTGAGGGAAGAGAGCTCTTCCCGAGAATGAGCGTGTTGGAAAACCTGGAACTCGGGGCCGCTTATGTGGAAAGAGCGTATGGCCAAACATCTGCATCCCTGAGTTGGGTCCATACCCTCTTTCCTGTCCTGCGGGAGCGGTCCGGGCAGCTGGCTGGAACTCTCAGCGGCGGAGAGCAGCAGATGCTGGCCATTGGACGAGCCCTGATGTCCCGCCCCAAACTTCTGATGCTGGATGAGCCATCATTGGGGCTGGCCCCGTTGCTGGTCACCGAGGTATTCCACACGGTCGTCCAGATCAATCGAGATGGGGTGACCGTCCTTTTAGTGGAACAAAATGTCAGGCAGAGCTTGACCATGGCTCACCGGGCCTATGTTCTGGAAAACGGGCGGATGGTGATGGAAGGGAAAGGAGGAGAATTAATAACCAATAAACATGTAAAGGAAGCGTATCTGGGGTTGTAATTTTCTGAAAAAACCACAGAGAGCCCGGAGAAATTTTCTGTGTTGGCGAAAAAAGATTGCTATTCTCTCTTGAATCTTTGCCTTTGGAAAAATATCCCAGAATTCTCTGCGTTCTCTGTGGTTAGATTTTAATCACGGGAGGAGGAAAACTATGAAAGCCAAGGCCGCAGTCCTATTTGCCGTGGGGCAGAAATTGGACATCCGGGAGGTAGACGTAGAGCCTCCCAGGTCCGGGGAAGTATTGATCCAGATGGCCGCTGCTGGCATTTGCCACAGCGATCTCCACGTGATGACCGGCCACCTGGAGGCCCCACTTCCCGTGATCCTCGGCCACGAAGGATCCGGAGTCGTGGCGGAGGTGGGGCCGGCAGTGACCTCTCTCAAGCCGGGCGATCATGTCATCCCCCTCTGGCGCCTCTCCTGCGGGGTATGTGAATACTGCAGTGACGGCCGCCCGGCCCTCTGTGCTGAAGGTCTACAAATCCGCAAGACGGGACGCCTCCT
>CAYQWO010000148.1:0-1313 GCA_964421095.1 uncultured Syntrophaceae bacterium | reverse complement strand
CTGGCGAACAAGCTGGAGTTTGCCAGGCGATTTGGAGCGACGCACACCATAAATGCCAAAGAAGTAGACCCCGTGGAGGCCATCCGGACCCTGACAGACGGGAGAGGCGTTGACTATGCCTTCGAGGTGATCGGGCTGCCAGCAACGATCCGCCAGGCCTATGATTCCCTCAGCAAGCGGGGGATGGCGATTGTTGTAGGGGTCACGCCGATGACCATGGAAGTTTCCGTGCCGATCATGACCCTCGTCTTCGAAGAGCGGGTCCTGACCGGATCAATCTACGGCTCCAGTCGCCCCCGGATCGATATTCCCATGCTGATCAACCTCTACCGGGCCGGCAAGTTAAAGCTGGACGAGCTATTGACGCGGACTTATCCCTTCTCACAGATCAACGAGGCCTATGCCGCGCTTGAGCGTGGTGAGGGGCTGCGCAGCATCGTCACCTTTTAAGGGAGACCTCTTCCAGGAAGCCTGTTCTTTGCCAGTATGCTTAGGCAGGGCACAGCTTTGAAAGCCGGCTGAGAGGGCAGCCGCGCTTAACTGCCTGAGGACGAGAGAAGAAAATGAAAATAAGAATCCTGTTCGTGATTGCAGCATTCTTAATTTCATTCTCATTTTTTCCGGTTGATAGTTACGCCAAAGGCGGAGGCAAGGGAGGTGGCGGCAGAGGGGGAAAATCTACCCATCGTTCAGGATTTAGCCATAAAGGAGGCCACCATGGGCATCCCAAAACAGGTTTTTACTACTTCCGAGGAGCCTTTTTCTTAGGAGGTTATGACCACCAAATTTTTGGGGATTCCCCAAGAGGTGGCTGTTATTCATGCCATCCAAGCCTGAGCTGGTTTGATAAATTTAGAAGTTGCAAATATAGGAATCTTAATTCCCGAAAGGCTGCGGAACATAGGGCGATGCTTGAAAAGTTTATCAGAAACCAGGCAGATGAAAGGCTCAGGACTGGCGGGCCGTAGAATAATTCGCTATGCAGATCGCGAAAGCCATAGCAGGAGATTTTTGCCCTAAGAATGGTATACGCCGTTTCAAATCCGTGCTCGAATATGATAAGCGGGCAAAGTAAAGAATGGGGGAATCTTCATGGAAAAGCAGGAAGTAATAAGCCCCATCGGCATTTTGGCTGTCTCTCCGAAAAATATCGCCCCACGCCTGGATCATCTACAGGGCAAAACCATCGGCGAGACGTGGAACGAAGATTTCAAGGGAGACCTTATGTTCCCCATTTATCGGGAACTGCTAAAAGAGCGCTATCCTGGAGTAAAGGTGATCCCCTACACGGAATTCCCCTCTTCTACCCTCCG
>CAYQWO010000147.1:6237-8012 GCA_964421095.1 uncultured Syntrophaceae bacterium | reverse complement strand
CTCTTTTGGTGAAGCAAATCTCCTAAGCGGAATAGAATTTCTTCCGGCAAAGTTATCCCTGATCGATTTGAATCAACAGAACGGTGATATTATCCCTTCCGCCGCGCTGGTTGGCCAGACGGATCAGTTCGCTCGCGGCGCGATTTAAATCTCCCGAAGCCCCATGGATGACCTTGGGCATTTCCTCATCCAGAACCAAATCAGAAAGCCCATCCGAGCAGAGAATTAAGCAGTCTCCTGGCTCTGTTACCAGTTCCTTAACCTCTACATCTACGGTGGGCTGAAGACCCAGGGCGCGAGTCACCATGTTCTTGTAGGGGGAGGAAGATAGAGCCTCCTTGGCGATCAATCCTTGCTTATATTGCTCCCAGACTAAGGAGTGATCCTCGGTCGCCTGCTCGACGGCTTGGCCCCGCATTTGATAAAGACGGCTGTCCCCGACGTGAGCTACGATCGAAGATGAATCGGAAAGGTATACGGCCACCAGGGTGGTTCCCATCCCCCGATACTCTCGCTTCTCCAAAGAGGATTGATAAATCCTTTGGTTCGCCAAGCGGAAGCCATTGACCAGCATGTTGGCTGGCGAAGAGAGAACCGCTGTACTCTCTTCCGTAAGAGGGGCATCCTTCTGCTGGCCCGCGCGGGCAATAAACTCCTGCAGTGAATCCACGGCCATCCGGCTGGCCACTTCCCCGGAAACATGGCCTCCCATCCCATCGGCGACGGCGAAAATTCCCAGGGCGGGGTTGGCGATGAAGGCATCCTCGTTATTTCTACGCACCCGGCCCACGTCCGAGGCCGCAGCATACCGAAACTTCATAGAGTCCTCGTCAAAATCTGAATGTAGCGCCCGGGAGATTATCCGCGCGTTTCCGCAATAGATTGGGTGAAGACGAAGGTATCGTTTCCGATCTCAATCTCATCTTTGTTCTTCAGAATGTGATCTTTTTTGATTTGGATTCCGTTCACCTTCGTGCTGGAGAAGAATCCTCCCTGGTGGGAGATGTAAAAACGGTCCCCGTGGCGGCGGATCCCGGCATGGGGAGAGGAAACAAACCATCCCTCCACCGGAATATCATATTGCAAGCCCCTCCCCATCGTCGTTAGCTCTTTGGTAATTTTGAACTCTTTTCCTTTGGAGGGCCCTTTGATGCCCGTAAGCACAGGCCAATGGAAGGCCTTTTGCTCGGGAAGGGCCGCCGGTTCGGGGCCAGGTTTGCGCCGGGGAATTTCATAGATCATTGTGCCTTCGATATCTCCCTGGGCAGGAGCTTTGGGGATCGCCTGCGGGGGCTGAGGTAGACCCTTGACGAGGAGTTCGAATTTGGCGATACCGATGACATCTCCGTCATGGAGTTCGTGATCGTTGGCATCGATCTGCACGCCGTTCAGGAAGGTCCCGTTGGCGCTGCGCAGGTCTCGCAGGACATAGCCTCTCCCTTCTTTAAGCTCAACCTGGGCGTGCCGGCGGGAGACTGCCATATTATCGATGATGATATCATTCTCTTTCGACCGGCCAATGTTGATCATACTTTTTTCCAGGTTGAATTCATCGATTTGGGTTCCTTTCAGCTGTAGGATCAGTTTGATCATGGCGTTCTCCTTTCGCCTATTTCCTCCCGATCAAGAAATAATACAGTAAACCCGACCCCACGGCGGCTGCCGCGGACACACCACTCCAGAATAGCCATTTTTTTTGGTAATCGTTCAGGGCGGAAGGGTTATCGTCCACCACAACATATTCCACCGGCTTTCGGTCAATGAAGGAAACGAGG
>CAYQWO010000147.1:3860-6137 GCA_964421095.1 uncultured Syntrophaceae bacterium | reverse complement strand
AGGAAATAAACGTAAAAGCATTTGAATTTCAGGATGGAAGTCAAACCCCTCTCCCCCAGAAGTCTTCCGTTATTAGGACGGGATCTCTGCACCTTAGTAGTCATATTCATATCATTTCATGGGCAGGACTGTAAAGAAAAATTCTCCCGCAGAAAGTTTTGTATTTTTAAATCATCCCCTACGGAAGCCAGGCATGTTTCCTCCAGGATCTTGGCTTGGGCGATAATCCCTAAGCGATGCAAGGCGAACTTCAGGGTTTTGGCTGGGTTCATCTGCAAGGCCCGGGTGAGTTCCCGGAGCTTCTGGCTTTGCTTTAATAAGGTAAGGCTTCGTGCCGGATCTTCCACGGCGTTTAAAGAAGTACTGACAATTTCCTGCCATGCTTCCGGCAGAAGATTCGCCCCCCCCGACACGACCCCTGAAGAGCTGGGCTGGTTGAGAAAATTATTCTCGTCCCCATCGTAGAAACGAAAGTCTCTGCGCGCGCGGAGCGCACGCTGATAATGGATCGTCCGTTTCAGATCACCGGCCTGGATCAGGCCGACAATCTGTTCGTTCTCCGCGAGCCGCTTCAGCACCGCCGTGCGGATATTGCGCCGCTTTAAAGATCGGTTCAATCGGGAGATGAGATGAGGATGGTTGTAAAGCAGAATGGAATGAAGCGTGCGTTTGGCCCATTCTTCATAAAGCTGCGGAAGCTTACGATTGCTATGGTACCAAAGGGGAAGATCCACCCAAAAAAGTGATTCCTTCCCTTCCCTGGCATATAGTTTTCCCAAGGCTTCAACGTTGCTTAGAGTTTCTTCCGTTGTTTGCGCCGTAGGGCAGAGGAGAAGAGGTTTTGCCCCAGATACGACCTCCCTACATCCCCGAAGGAGTTCAAGGCGCATGGGGTTGGGAAGGCAGAGCCCTTCACCGAAAAGGCCTTCTCCGATGAGCAGGCCATCGCAGAAAGGAAGGGACCGCCCGATCAGTTGCTTGAGCGAGGGCCAGTCAATCTCCCCCCTTTCATCGAAGGGGGTTACCAGCGCCAGGATTAAACCCCTCGGAGGACAGGCAAACATTTTTAAAAAACCCGTAGATCTCCCCGGTTGAGGAGATCCCGCAGAGTCACCACACCCCTCAAGCGCTTTTCTTTGTCCAGGACCGGAAGGGCCACGAGGTTATTTTCCACGATGGCCCGCATGGCCTCGGCCGCGGATGAGTTTTCCTCGATCGTGGATAGGCTGGGACTCATTAGTTCTCCGATCTGCCGGGAGGGGAACTGTGGCGAGCCGATGTCTCCCCGGCGCAGGTCGCGGTCGGCAATGATACCGGCCAGACCCCCGTCCTGATAAATGACCGCAAAATCCGTACCCTGCCGGTTAATCGCCAGGAGAAATTCGCCCACCGTCGTTTCTTTGGAGACAGCCGGAAACTCTGAGGCCGGTCGCATGATGTCCTTCACCCGGAGGTTGAGGCGCTCGCCCAGGCTCCCCCCGGGATGGAGGAGGGCGAAATCCTTCTCTCCGAATTTTCTTTGGCGCATGAGGGCAACGGCAATGGCGTCGCCGATGACCAGGGTGGCCGTGGTGCTGGAAGTAGGGGCCAGGCCTAAGGGGCAAGCCTCCCGTTCGACTCCCACATCGATGACAATCTGACTGTTTTTGGCCAGGGTAGAAGTCAGGCAGCCCGTTAAACTGATGATCTTGGCTCCGATCTTTTGCACACTGGGCAATAGGTTGATGATCTCAGAAGTCTCACCGCTGTTGGAGATGGCCAGGAGCACATCCTGAGCCGTAACCATCCCCAGGTCCCCATGGAGCCCTTCTACGGGATGGAGAAAAATCGCCGGCGTTCCCGTGCTCGTTAGTGTGGCCACGATCTTGCGGCCCACTAAGCCCGACTTGCCTATGCCTGTGACCACAACCCGGCCGCGGCAAGCCAAGAGCGTTTCGACAGCCCTACCAAAATTTTCATCCAGGCGGTCTAATAGGCCCTGGACTGCTTCCGCCTCAATGGAGATGACTTCTCGGGCGTGACGAAGAATCTCTTTCAAAAGGGTTTCCCAAAAAGAAGAGTTCCAGGATCCAAGGGTTCCAATGAGAAGTTTCAAGTTTCAGGTTACAAAGTCCCCTTACGGGTCCCGCTTTCCCGGGTTCGGCATATTGGTTTTCAACTTGAAACCCGCAACTTGAGACTCGCAACCCGATTTTTTGGTCCCTCGACCCCTTTCCATAATACCTTAGGCAAATTTTTCTGTCTATTTCAAAAATTGCTGATTCACCAACCCCGCAG
>CAYQWO010000147.1:2262-3760 GCA_964421095.1 uncultured Syntrophaceae bacterium | reverse complement strand
AATGAATTCTCGTCATTGGAAAGGAGATCCTTATGGCCGTAAAAACCCGTGCGGATTACGTTGCTTCTTTGAAACGTCTTCGGGCAAATGTTTATAAATTCGGCGAAAGAATCGAGGACGTGGCTACCCATCCGGCCACCCGCCGGGTGGTGGAGAGCCACGCCCGGGCTTTCGATGCCGCCAATGATGCACAACTCTCCCCGCTCTTCACTACCACGTCGGCCTTGACCGGAGAGAGGATCCATCGCCATAACTCTCTGATGCAGTCTGCCGAGGAGGTGATCTTCAACTCCAAGTTCAAACGGGAGATGTTCCGACTCACCGGCACCTGTACGGGCAGTCTTTGTGCAGGATGGAATGCCATGAATACCATGTGGGCAGTCACTCATGAGGTGGACGGGGCCCAGGGAACAAAATACCACGAGCGTTTGCGAAAATGGGCCTTGCGGGCGGAAGCAGAAGGCTGGACTGTAGCCGGCGCCTTAACCGACGCCAAGGGTAATCGCAGTCTCAAGGCTTCCCAGCAGCCCGATCTTGACTCCAACCTCAGAATTGTCGCCGTACAAGAAAACAGCATCGTCCTCCGAGGAGCGAAATTGATGATCTGCGGCGTGGCGGCTAGCAATGAAATCTTCCTCCTTCCCGGCACCGCCTATGGGGAGGCGGAGAAAGATTTTGCCGTGGCCTGCGCCGTCCCCAGGGATATAGAAGGGCTGACGATTGTGGAAACGAGGCGCCCCAGCGATACCCGGGAACAGGAGGAGGGCTTTGACCTTCCAGCAGAAACGGGGATTACCCAGGCCTATTTAATTTTCGAGGATGTCTTCGTACCCCAGGAACGGGTCTTCCTTTGCCAAGAATTTAGTTATACCGGAAAGATCATCCAGTATTTTACGGCCATCTACCGGGCCTGCATCGGAGCCTGCGTGGCGGGCCAGGGCGATGTCATGATTGGAGCGGGGATACTCATGGCCCGGGCCAATGGCCTTTCAGCCCGCGCCTTCTCCTCCAAGTTCGTCGAGATGGCCGTCAACAACGAGACCACCTTTACCATGGGCATCGGGTCCATCGCTCTGGGAAGTCGCCATCCCTCGGGAATCTGGATTCCCGATTCCTTGACCGCCCATGCCAACAAAATTCATGTCGCCACGCTGCCCTATGAGACCAAACGGCTCTGCCAGGAGATCGGGGGCGGAATCGTAGAAACAGGATGCTTTCCTTCTTATCGGGATTTTGTGGATCCCCGCTATGGGAAATTGATCCAGAAGTACATAAAGGCCGGCGCCTGCAGCCCTGAAGCCAGAGCGCGGGCGGCCCGGCTGGCAGAATGGTTGACCCTCGGTGCTGGCGTCCCCGGATGCATGCATGGTGGCGGCTCTCCCGACGGCGCCAGAGTGGTGGTCCGTTCCCTGACCCCGATGGAAAAATATGCTCAAATAGCCAGGAAACTGGCCGGGATCACAGAAGAAATTCCGGAACCGGGGAAATAAAAAAAATT
>CAYQWO010000147.1:0-2162 GCA_964421095.1 uncultured Syntrophaceae bacterium | reverse complement strand
TGCGAAAATCTGCGTCCCAATTGACTTAAAGGAAGTTGATATGGGATTGATGAAGCCTGAGGAATACAAGTTGAGCGTTCAGAAGATGAAAGTGAATGCCTACCTGAACGGGAAGAAAGTGGAGAACCTTCTGGAAAACCCGGTGACTCGCTCGGTGGTGGAGGCCACGGCCAAGCTGTACGAACTGGCCCTTGAACCCAGGCACGAAGCAGTCATGACCGCCCGTTCGCATCTGCAGGCGGAGAAGATCAACCGGAATCTACACGTGAACAGATCTGTGGAGGATTTAGAAAAACGGGCCGACATGGCCCTGCTGACTTCCCAGACTTTGGGTACTTGCAATTACCGCTGCGTTGGCTGCGATGCCCTAAACGCCTTGGCCAGTGTGGTTTACGAGGTCGATCGTGCCCAGGGAACTGAATACAGCCAGCGCTTCCACACGTACCTCCAAAGGATTCAGCAGAAGGATTTGGCCGTAAGCGGAGCGGTCACGGATGCCAAGGGAAACCGGGCCAGCAGAATCCTGGAAGGGGACCCCGATATGTATGTGCATGTGGTCCAGAGGAAACCAGACGGCCTCGTCGTCCGCGGAGCCAAGCTGCACCAGAGTGGGGCTTTTGCCGCCCACGAAACTGTCGTGATCCCTGGAGGGGCCTTGCGGAAGGGGGAAGAAGACTACGCCGTGGCTTTTGCCATCCCCAACAGTGCCCCAGGAATCACTTATATTCTCCAATACAATCCGTTATCCGCCGAGCGGGAGCAGGCTGAGGACATCTATCACCTGGGAAATCCCCAATTCGGGCAGCGGGAGACCTGCCTGATGGTATTCGAAGATGTCTTTGTTCCCAACGAAAGGGTCTTCATGTGTGGGGAGCAGGAGTTCGCCGGATCCCTCATCCAGCGCTTCGCTAAGACGCACCGCATGAACTGCGGCGGAGCCTGCAAGGTGGGATTCGCCGACATTATCATCGGGGCGACCCAACTGGCCGCGGAATACGCCGGTACGGAAAAGGCGCCGCATATCCGGGAGGCCATTACCAACATGGTGCGCATCTCCGAAGCCTCGCACGCCTGTGCTATTGCTGCCGCCGTGAAAGGGAAAGAGGAACCTCCCGGGTCCGGGGTTTATATGCCGGATGACCTCTTCGGCAATGTGGCCAAGATTTCGACAGCCCATGGGTTTTGGCAAATTATGGCCTTAGCCGGAGATGTTGCCGGAGGCCTGGTGGTCACCTTGCCTTCTTTCAAAGAGTTGAAAAACCCGGCCACCAAAAGATATGTGGAGAAATACCTGAAAGCCGCCGTAACCGCTGAGAAGCGGATGCGCATCACCAAAGTCCTGCAAAACTGGACCGCGGGTCTGCACGGGCCCGGCACCTGGCACGGAGCGGGGTCCACCCAGGCCCAGATGATTTCCCTGCAGCGGGCTGCCAACCTGGAGGAGAAGAAGCGCATTGCTAAAAAAATTGCCGGGATTGAGGATTGAAGAGACGTCCAAAAATTTCTTGACTTTAGGAGAAAAATTTATTAAAAGTATAAACCTTGTTCCACCTATTTAGTAGACTTTTCATAGAAAGGAGAAAGGGTCCATGGACGGGTACATGGGGAAGATTCTACGGGTTAACTTAGCACAGAGAGAGTTCAAAGAAGAGCCATTGAACCCCAAACTGGCCCGGGATTATATCGGGGGAACGGGTCTGGGAGACCGCATTATCTACGATGAAGTTCCGCCATCCACGGACCCGCTGAGTCCGCAGAATAAGATCGTCTTTGCCACCGGGCCGGTCACCGCCACCAATTATCCTTCGGGAGCCCGCTACCAGATTTGCTTCAAATCTCCCCTGACCGGCATCCTCTGCGATGCCAGCTCCGGCGGATATTGGGGAACGGATTTAAAGCGTGCCGGTTACGATGCCCTGATCATCGAGGGTGCTTCGCCCGAGCCAGTGTATATTTGGATCCATAACAGCAAAGTTGAATTCCGCAGCGCCTCCCATCTTTGGGGCCAGGATGCCTTGAATGTCCAGCAAACGATCCAGCGGGAGATCGGAGACGAAAGAATCCGGGTAGCCTGCATTGGCCCGGCTGGGGAGAAGCAGGTCCTTCTCTCCTGCATCATCAATGACGAAGGGCGGGCCCCTGGGCGGGGAGGCAATGGGGCC
>CAYQWO010000146.1:0-8045 GCA_964421095.1 uncultured Syntrophaceae bacterium | reverse complement strand
GGATTTGACAAAGGGGAAAGCACCTGGTATCTTTACAAAAAGGTTGTGGCGCGCCCATAGCTCAGCTGGATAGAGCGCCGGACTACGAATCCGTAGGTCGGGTGTTCGAATCACCCTGGGCGCGCCAGTAAAATCAGGGAGTTTGGCTAAGCGGCTTAACTCCTTATTTGATAGGGAAAAAGGGGGCGGTCACGGAATCATGACTTTCATCGGCCAGGAAGCGCTACCGGAACTATTTTGTCCAGGGAGTGGGTGATGGCCGGCGGCGCGAGTTGTCAGGCGAGGGGTTTTGGAACTGGGGAAGTAGCGCTATCGGGTCAGAGGCAGAAGCCACCTCTCCCTGATTAGCCTCCATTCACTATCGGTGTGTTCTTGTATAAGTTTAATGTTTTCCGCAGTTAAATGTCTGAACCTTCTTTGCTTCATAAGATATTCCTCAACAGGTCTTATTGTTTTTGGAATAACATTCATTTTAACCTTTCCATTTTCATATTCAGCCAAATACCACATACCGGTCTCGACCGCAAGTTTACCGATTTCTACCGTGAGGTCAGAGGCAAATCCCCATCCTGTAGGGCACGGGCACATAATATGGATAAACTTAGGTCCTTTGATGCCCTTTGTCTTTTCCACCTTGTTCATAAAATCATAGGGATAGGCTGAACTTGCGGTTGCTGCGTAGGGTATTCTGTGAGCGATCATGATCTCAAACAGGTTCTTCTTGGGTTTTTTCTCCCCGTAGGAAGCAGTACCTGATGGAGAATTGGTCGTGTTTGCGCCAATAGGAGTCAGGCTGCTCCTCTGTACTCCGGTATTCATATAGGCCTCATTGTCATAACAAATATAAATGAAATCATCCCCCCGTTCTACAGCTCCGGATAGGGCCTGCAAACCTATATCGGCAGTACCTCCGTCACCGGCCAATCCCAAAACATTCACATCGGTAATGCCCCGTGCTTTCAGCCCTACTGACATACCTGTCAGTACGGCTCCCGTCCCGGCAAAGGCCATGGTAAGCGATGGGACGGTATAGTTCATCTGAGGATACTGCGTCGTAACGGTAGACATACAGCTTGCGGGAAGGGCGACAATGGTCCTTGCACCCAATATTTTCAAAGCGAGCCTGCCTATCGTACCAAGTCCGCATCCCGGGCAAGCCTTGTGGCCATATAGATATTCTATGTCCGTGAGGTTTTTCGCTTTAATCATGATTCCCACCTCAAGCCGATGAATTGCAATTCTTTCTCATCTCCGCCTTTTATGAGGTTAAAAAGTCTGTTGTACATTTCCTCGATATTTTCCTTGGTTATGTCTCTGCCGGCGATACCGGCAATAAAGTTTATGACTTTGGGGACCACCTCGGTGCTGCACAGAGCAGATTTTACATCGGAAGCCACAGCCCCCTCATATCCGAACGATAGGTCTCGATCGATGACCCCAATCGCTTTAACCCTTGTGCTCAAGCTCTTAAAGTATTCTACAGGAAAGGGCCTGTAAAACCTTAGTTTCACCAAACCGACTTCTACGCCTAGATCCCTCAATCGATCCACGACGATTCTTGAAGTCCCCACGACACTGCCCATACCTACGAGTACCACCTCGGCACCTGCACATCGATACTCTTCTACCAGGCCTCCATAATATCTGCCAAACTGATCCCCGAATTTTTTATCAACTTCCCCGATCACTTTCTTGGCATTATTCATAGCCTCTTGCTGCTGGTACCTGAACTCGGTATTCCATTCGGTCGCAGCCGTAATGCAAAAGCTTCTGGGATTCGTAAAATCGATGGCATTCTTGGATCTAAAAGGCGGTAGGAATTCGTCCACGTCATGTTGGTCGGGTATCTCTACCAGTTCAAACGTGTGAGTGTTGACAAATCCATCCAAGTTCACCATTACAGGTGTATAGACGCGGTCATTTTCCGCTAGCGCATAGGCCTGAATGATCATGTCCAAAGCTTCTTGTCCATTTTCTACATAAACCTGAATCCATCCTGTGTCCCTCTGGGCCAGGGAATCTCTCTGGTCCCCAAATATGTTCCAGGGTGCGGCCAATGTCCGATTGGCATTCATCATTACGATTGGGAACCGGCTCCCGCTCACATAGTGAAGCATCTCATGCATATACGCCAGGCCTTGGGAGGAGGTTGCCGTGAAAGCCCTGGCCCCCACCAGAGATGCACCCATGGCGGCGCACATGGCACTGTGTTCACTTTCAACATATACATACTCACAGTTCATTAAGCCATTGGCGACGAACTCCGCTAGCCGTTCAACGACGATTGTCTGAGGAGTAATTGGATAGACGGCGATCACCTGGGGCCGGCACAATTTGGCACCATAAGCTACGGCTTCGTCTCCGTTTATGAAATCTAAACGGGAGCTTCTAGATTTATTGACCATCTGCTTCGCCCTCCCCGACCATGGTGATGGAAACTTTCGGACACTCATGGGCGCATAATCCGCAACCTTTGCAGTAATTCATATCTATTTCAAGCTCCTCATTTTCTTTATCAATCACACCCTCAGGGCATAAAACCCAGCATAATAAGCACTTACTGCATTTGGCATGATCTATGATGGGTCTTTGAATTCTCCAGCCAGCGTTGGGTTCGGTCAGTAGGCCGGCGGCAGCACTCGGCCCAAGAGGCATCTCCTGCAAGGATTGCGGATATTGGAATTTGACGATCTTAGGTTTGGCCATTTGCTTCCTCCCGCACTAGGCGATAGGTGTGCTCAACCGCTTTCTTGTTTTTCTCACGCAGGCTTTCGGGCATTCCCTTATCGACCGCTTTTAGGATGGGATCGATATCTATAAGATCATTAACGGCAGCGAATGCTCCCAGCATAGCGGTATTCGTAATGGGAGCACCTAACTCTTCCATGGCGATCGCTGAGGCATCGACGGTGATGACCCTGAACTTTCCACTAAAGGGGAAGTGATCCGGGCGCAATTTTGTATTGATCAATATTCTACCTCCGTCCTTTAATCCTTTGGTAACGTCCACTGTTTCCATAAGAGTTTCATCAAGAACCACTACATAGTCGCACATGTACACTTGGCTGTGGTCCGTTATCGGCTGGTCATCAATCCTTGTGAATCCAAGTACAGGGGCCCCTCTCCTTTCAGGGCCAAAGGAGGGGAAAGCTTGAGCATAGTGTCTACCGAAGACCGAGGCTGCAAGTCCGAGCAATTTAGCCGCAGTAAACCCCCCTTGTCCACCTCTGGCATGCCATCTCACTTCAATCAATTATATTCCCCCCCTTATCAATCATTGTTTATGTGCATCTCACTGTAAAACTTCAGACATGTCAAGAATGAAAAGGTGTCAGTTGGAGACTTGGATAGAACCGTTTCAGCTCCCGCGGGGATTCATCGATGGCTCCATTATATGGCGGATAATAAGCGGGCTTTTCAAGGATGAAAAGAAAAAGTTACCCAAAACATCGTTCATGGCCAGAGGGTTCATATTAGCGCCGTTACCGCGCCTCGGTAACAGGGAAGGACCGAACCGGAAAAATTTTATGGCTCAGATAAGGATGTAAAAGTCGCCCCGGAGCCTTCACTATGGTCACCTTCTGAAAATGTCCTTTCAAAAGAAGCGAAGGGGCATGATCTGATGGAGGTGGGATATTCTTTCTTTTGCCAGTCTTAGATGAGCAGGGGAGTTCGCTGGTAGGAATCATGCCCCTTCGGAGGTTTGTGTTTCGGCTATGGACATAAACGCCCCCCCCAGACCTTTGACGATCTCGTTGAGACTTCATACCGGCTTCTCCTGGGAACCCCTCTTCCTCTCCGGCGGAAGCATTAAGGACTTGTTTTTTTAAGTTCTGTTGGTCTGGTAATGATAGGGCAAGTAAAATTGAATTTAAACGAATCTTAGCAACCTGGAAAATTTTGTCAAGTGGATTTTTGGTTTCAATTTTGGTTTCAAACTGGCGTCAAAATTCTAACAGGGGAATCCAAGGGGAAACCTTCTCGCAGCCTGGCCAGCTCAATGCCGGGACTGGGAGAGACTATCCCTCCACAAAGTCCCCGCCGCTAATCCGTCGGTCTGTCAATCGACGCTGAGCGTCGAAGGTCAGCCTCACCTCGATGGGCCGGAAGCAACTCTGTTTACCCATTAACACCTTGCGGCAGAAGTAACCCGCGGGGCTCCCGTCTTCAGCGTAGTCTACGCTCAAATCGTCGTTCAAGTTGACCCGTGTTTGGATAACTTCGCCACAGCGGCTGCACCGCACGGTAAGTAAGTAGGCATTGGCCTCACCCTTTTGGGCAGGAGAGGCGCCAAGGCCCAAGAGTCTCCTGAGGATATTCACAGGCGATGTGCTCCTTGCATAGCCGACCCCAGTTAGATTATTTAGGAGCTAATGAATATTTATATCTCTGCTTCAGCCAGTAGCCAGCAATAAACTTCCCCAAATCCATCCGGGTTAGATAGTTTTGGGGGTCCTTTGGGTATTCTATAGAGCCGCCTCCAAATTTAACCTTCCAAATCCGCGGCGCAACTTTTTCGAATTCATAAATCTTGTATTTCCCCCCACCCGTTGCCCCCCAATTCAATACCCTGCCGTCCTTGATCGTCAGAGCTGGGATAGGTGAAACAAACCCCAAGAAACTTTTCTGGTCAGCAGTTAATTCGTCCTTTTCAACTTCTAAATTCAGTTTGAAATATGGCGTCTCTCTACCCGGAGCAAAAGAGGTGCCGATATATTTATCCTCATATCTTTCCAAAGTAACTTTTCCTCGCACTTTGTTAAATCCCCAGTAGAATCTTCCCCATAAAGCCTCTTCCGTCGTGACCGGCATCATCAGGCAATACCAGCCTAAATTTTCTTTCTCACCGGGTGCTCCCGGGTATTTTATCAATATTTCTATGGATGATTCAAGATAAGGGGGCCCGGATACCATGTCGTAAAAATCAATCACGCTGACCCGACACAGGGGTCTCGGAGGCATGCGGAAGATATTTGGGATCAATTTTTGGTATTCGTTTATATTATTTACTTCAAAATAGGCAACGATTTTATCCTGCTCTTGGTAAACATGTTGGATTGCAGGTCGTTCCGGGGGTTTGACATATTGGCTCCCGTAATCCGTGGCACATCCATAAAAAGTAATGATGAGGATGGAGGTTAAAAATATTCTGGCAGATTTCATCATGGAAAACCTCCCCTTGGGTATGAGCTCTCCAGTTTAGATTATGTTTGGGGATGTTGTCCGTATCGACCCGGTATATACCAGCCGCTGGCCACGGGGATGGGAAAGTCCTGTCGGAAAGGCTCGATTCCTATGCCTCTGATTTCAATTTTTTTTGGATCCGACATCCCCAATCCTACAGCCGAGGCCAAGACAAGATGTCCAATCGTTTTGGGCTCATAGCTCATGGCCATACAGGCCACCGTATCCACAGCGACTGGGTCCCTTCCGGCGAGTATGGCTCTCATGCATCCTTTTGGACCCGGGCGATAAGGGTAAGCCCGGTCCCCACTGCTGATTCCAACCAAGGCATCGATGACCGCATAATCCGGAGGGCGAACCATCACGAGGTCAACGATGTGTTTGGCCAAACCCACGAGGGAGTGGTCTAAGCCGGATTTGGCCGGGAGAATTCCGGGGAATTGGTAGATGTCTGCGGGGGCCACACCAACATAATTCTTGAGCGACAGGGTCACCCCGGCGTATCGATGATTTTTCAGCACAGGGACGGATATGACACGATCCACATCCAAGAAACGCTTTGAAATCCAATAGGATTTCCTTCTTAGGCCATTCTTTAGTTCGACCCGGCGCGCCAGCTCCCGGCCACCAGGCTTTTCTCCGGCATCGTTCAGGTCAACAAGGTCGGCTCCAAGTTTCTTAGCCAAATGAGCGTATCCGCCAACAACAAAACTTTTCTCCGTAACATCTTTCTGATAAGTTTTCAGCCCGCGATTCGTTGCCGACCCTTCGGCAAAGATAATCTTCTTGGCCCCGCAATCGAGAGCCATCTTGGCCACAGCTTCTGCCACCCGGACATCGGTCGTCATTCCGCTTCCACTCGGCAGGTCAAAGACCAGGTTGGGCTTTATCAGAACTCTATCGCCAGGGCGAATCATTTTGTCGAAATCCCCGGTTTTTTCTAAAGATTCTCTAACAAGGTTTTCGACGGGGAATGAATTTGGATTCTGGGCATGAGAGATACCAATAACCGAGGGGGCAGGAACATTTTCTGGAAATACTCTTTGCGGCAGGGGACCCCAATCCCAAGTTTCAATGAACTTGATTTGGGAAGGGTCTATGGGCTTTGATTCAATTGTTTGCTCAAACGTCGCCGCACAAGCCGATAATCCAAATGCCGAAAGATAATATAAGAATTGTCGGCGACTTATTTCCCCCATGGTCCCCCTTTTTTGAAAGGGCCAGCAAGGGTTGAATTCCCCACCGCACGTGATCCCAATTTAGTTAATTACCTATGCCTGACCCGTTCCGCAATAATTGCAGCAAGTTATAATGTATAAAGCAAATTTTGAGAGTGCCCGCAGGGGATTCCAGTTCTCCTAAGATGCCATTGACCTTCAAATATCTCCCCAAAAATGTAAAGCCTCCCCGCTTTTTCTCCAGGAAATCCTCTGTCAGTGCAAATCGGGCATCGATTCCCGAACCAACGCCGGTCAAATAAGGGTCTTTCCGGTAAATAATGTGGCTTAATTCGTTTAATTTTGATTTTTTCGGTTTTTAACCAATTTTTTACTTGGGCAAAATCGAATTCCCACTGCCTTCGAATTTTTCTCGCGGGGCATCCCAGAAGGAGCCAGTCGTCAACATCCCAGGGCCGCACATCTAATTCTTTCGCCAGTTCATCCCTATTCATTTTTTTCTCTTGGCCAGCAGCGGCCTCGCAGCCGTTGCTCGACCCAACTGCGGGCGAATGTTCCCCCAAGCGTCAAGGCAATCTATACTTTCCGATCCGATCGTTATGCAAACTGCCCAGATAGAGATAGCCACTATATTCCCGAGCGGAGGTGATCTCCTTCAGGTGTTTTCCGGTGGGTTCATGCAAGCTTTGCGTGATTTTTCCCTGTTCATCCAGGGCCAAGACCAGGCCATAAGGCTTTGGCTTTGGCCAGAAGGCTTTGGGCAGTTTGGACATTTGAGCTTTTAGAAAGGGAGAGGGATGGAGTTTGTCCACGGCTTCATTGCGAATCGTGAAAAGAGCCAGCCAAAATTTTCCCTTGCGGTTGCTTGAAATGTTGTCAGGAAATCCTGGCAGATTATCAATAAAGATCTGGTGAGTTCCTGCCTTGGGGCCTTTCAACCAGTAGCGGACGATCCTGTAACGGTAAGTCTCATTAATCAAAACAAAGTCTTCCTGCTGAGATAGGGCTACGCCGTTGGCAAAGTAAAGGTTCTTCAATAGAACCTTAATCTGGCCGGTGGCTGAGTCGTAGCAAAGGAATCTGCCATGCGGCTTTGATTCTAAAAGGTCATAGAGGTACTCAGCTTGCCCATACTTGGAGCTGGCATCCGTAAAATAGATAGTCCCATCGCTGGAAATATCCAGGGCATCGGTAAACTTGAAGGAAACTCCATCCGCTGAGGTGGCCAGAACTTTAATCTTCCCTTGAGGATCAATGGACAGTAGGCCCTTATAGGCATCGCAGACAATGAGGTTTTCCTTCTTATCAAATTGAAGGCCCAGGGGGCGACCCTTGGTCTCCGCAAAAACTTCCAGCTGGCCATCCGGCAGCAGACGCATGATTTTTCCGTCCTGCGTTCCTCCGTAGACGCGACCCTGACTGTCCACTGCTACCTCTTCCGGACCATTAATCTTCCCCAGGGCCAAAAGCTCAGCCTTCTGCAAAAGGTTGTTCGGGGCCAGCACCCCCGTTAACTCTGGCGCTCTGGGAGGGGTGTAAGCCGCCGGGTCAATGGGGGCCGATTGGAGAAGAAAGATTACGATTAGAATTGCCAGAATTCCGACTATGCCGAGGATTATCCTTTTCATACCCCGAACCTCCTTCTTAGGAGATAACAGCCCTTTAAAAAAAGCTCAAAGTCAG
>CAYQWO010000145.1:0-8049 GCA_964421095.1 uncultured Syntrophaceae bacterium | reverse complement strand
AAGAAAGGAGGATTTATGAAAAAGGGAAAGATGATGACTAGAACAGTTTTCGCGATCCTCTGCCCGGTAACTATGATTACGTTGGGTCTTTTATCGGCGCCCCGGGCCATAGCGGAGTACCCGGAAAAACCAATTACCGTGATCGTCGGTTTTCCGCCCGGCGGGTCCTTGGATCTGACTGCTCAGCCTCTGGTCGCGGCCGTTAACAAGTTTTTCCCGCAACGCATGACCGTCGTCCATCGGCCGGGCGCCGCAGGGACAATCGGCATGGCCGAGCTCCTCAAAGCGCCACCCGATGGGTATACTTTAAATCTGGCGGCCATGGGGCTGCTCACCCTTCAGCCCCACCTGCGCCAGCTTCCTTATAATACCCCGGACGATTACACGCCCATTATCAATCTGGTGAACAATCCGGTTTGCCTGGCGGTAAAAAGCATGGCCCCCTGGAAAAACCTGAAAGAGTTCATTGATGATGCCAGGGCCAACCCCGGCAAGATCCGGGTAGGGGATTTGGGCAAGGGTTCCAGCCTGCATCTGGCCACCGAACAATTGAAGGCGGCGGCGAAGATTGATCTAACCCCTGTCCATTTCACGGGTGCGCCGGAAACCGTAAAGGCCTTGCTGGAAGGCAAAGTTGACGCCTTGACCCAGCATCATGCCGTATTTCCCAAGGAAGTGGCGGCCGGAAGAGTACGCATTTTGGGCGTTTTTGAAGTCCAGCGCAACCCTCTTTTCCCCGATGCCCCGACCTTTCGGGAAATTGGTTATGACGTAACTTTTGACTCTTATGCTTGCATGATCGGCCCCAAAGGGATACCGGCCAACATCGTGTCCATTCTCCATGACGCCTTCAAGAAGGCCATGGGCGATGCCGTTTTTACGGAGCCGATGAAAGCTCAGGGTTTGGCTTTGTTCTATCAGAGCCCCGAGGACCTCAAGAAGACCCTAAGGCGCGATTATGAAAACAACGCCAAGCTTGTGAAACAGATCGGCCTGTCCGCGCAATAATCATCGGGCAGGCTTGCTTCCGTCGTCCAAGGGGAGCGCTGAAGATGGGTCGGGTGGTCAATATCCGCGAATTTCTAAGCGCCGTTTTTCTGGCGATCATCGGCCTTCTTTTCTGTGGCGGCGCCTACATGGCCGGGATCGGGTCTCCGGCGAATCCCGGCGAAGGATTCATGCCTCTGGTTGCGGGTGCAGCCCTTTTCTTGCTTTCTCTGGCTTTGTTGTTTCAAAGGACCTGCAGCAAAAAGATTTCCAAGGAGAGAAACCCCTTCTGGCCGGAAAAGGGTAGCCAAATCAGGGTCGCTGCTGTTCTGGCCTCGATCCTGATTTATACTTTCGTCTTCGAATGGATAGGCTTCGCTCTGGCGACTTTTATCCTTTTCCTCTTTCTCCTGAAGACCATCGATCCCGTTAGCTGGCGAAACGCCTTTTTCATAAGCCTCTTGACCACCGTCGCCGGATTTTTTCTCTTCCAGGTTTGGTTGCAGGTCCAGCTCCCGGAGGGATGGATTAGCTGGTGGAGGATCTCCCAGTGGATCTTTTGACCAACGTCCTCAACGGCTTCTCTGTAGCCCTCGAACCCACGAATCTCTTCTTCTGTTTTCTGGGTGCTCTTTCGGGAACCTTAATCGGCGTCCTTCCAGGCCTTGGCCCTCTTTCCGCGATTGCCTTCCTTCTGCCTGCTACTTTCTACATTCCGGTCGTTCCCGCCCTGATTATGCTGGCCGGAATCTATTATGGTGCGATGTATGGAGGATCGACCACCTCTATTTTGGTGAATATCCCCGGAGAAGCCGCGTCGGTCGTCACCTGTCTGGATGGATACCAGATGGCGCGGCAGGGCAGGGCTGGGCCTGCGTTGGGAATAGCAGCCATCGGCTCCTTTATCGCTGGAACGATGGGCGTTATTTTGCTTATGCTTATGGCTCCCCCCCTGGCCCGAGTAGCCTTGAAGTTCGGGCCTCCGGAATACTCTGCGCTTCTTTTTCTGGCATTAATCATTGTTTCATTCATCGGAAGCGGAGAGCCCCTCAAAGCCTTGATGATGGTCGCCCTGGGATTGGCCATCGGCATGATTGGCACGGATCAGATCACCGGCAACCCCCGTTTTGCCTTCGGCATCCGTGAGCTGCAGGATGGCGTTGGCATCGCCCCGATGGCCATCGGTGTTTTCGGCATCTCTGAGGTTTTTCTCAATGTGGAACGCCGCGAGCGCCGGCAACTGCTCAAGGCCGCCTTTCGGGGAATCTTTCCTTCCCTCCAGGATTATAAGGATTCCTTTTTCCCCATATTTCGAGGTTCCCTGCTGGGATTCTTCATCGGGATTCTTCCCGGAGGGAATCCCATCATTTCTTCTTTCATCTCTTATGGTATGGAGAAGAAATTATCGAGACACCCGGAAAGATTCGGGCACGGGGCGATTGCAGGAGTTGCCGGACCGGAATCGGCCAACAACTCTACGACGTCTGGGGCTTTCGTTCCTCTCCTGAGTCTGGGAGTTCCCAATAATGCGGTGATGGCTTTGATGCTCGGAGCGATCATCATTCACGGCGTCGTACCCGGGCCTACGCTGATTACCGACAAGCCCCAGCTCTTCTGGGGCATCCTCTGCAGCATGTATATCGGCAATGCCATGCTTCTGGCGCTCAACCTTCCCTTAGTGGGATTGTGGGTTCAAGTGTTGCGCGTTCCCTACCGGGTCCTCTTTCCCATGATCCTCATCTTCTGCCTGATCGGGGTTTACAGCCTCAATGCCAGCGCTTTTGAAATGATCCTGGTGCTCATCTTCGGGGTGTTTGGTTACGTGATGCGCAAGCTCGATTACGAGATGGCCCCCCTCATCATGGGAGTGATCATCGGGCCCATGCTGGAAACTGCCCTCCGGCAATCCCTGCTTCTATCCAAGGGAAATTTTTCGATCTTTGTGGCGCGCCCCATTGCCGCCTGTTTTCTGGGCATCGCTGCAATTTTTTTGATGCGCACGGTATTTTCTTTCGTCCGGAAGCGATAGAAGAATATGGGGGAGCCGTCCTCCATCCATCCAGAAGAAGAGAGGTAAAAGAGCGAAAAGTAATTTCGGCAGATGTTCGATGCCATTTGAATGACGAAGAAAAGGAGAAGGCCGTGAAATGTAGATTTCTTACTTTGTATCTCTTTACGTTCATCTTCTGTTCGGCCCTTTGGGCACAGAGTGCATTCCTCCTGGCTAAAGAATATCCGGAGAAACCGATTACAGCGATTATTCCTTTTGCTCCGGGTGGGGCACCCGACCTCCTATTCCGGCCTCTTGCGGACTTAGCGAAGAAACACCTGGGCGTGCCTGTGGTGATTCTCAACAAACCTGCCGGGGGCGGAGTGGCCGGGAGCGCGGAGGTTGCCAAGGCCAAGCCCGATGGTTACACAATCCTGATGAATTTTGGGGGAGGAGAGCACCTGGTTTCCCCTCATCTGGAAAAAGTTCCTTTCCATACCCTGAAAGATTTTGCGCCGATCATTATGATCAGTTATTATCCTTCCGCCCTTTTTGTCCGCGAGGATTCACCTTGGAAAACCCTGGAAGATTTTATTAAGGCAGCTAAAAAGAGTCCGGGAAACCTGCGGTACAGCCATCCCGGCACGGCGACCATGAACCATCTGGCTGCGCTGGCCCTTGAGAAAATGGCTGGCATCAGCATCAGCGGGATTCCTACAGGTGGCGGGGGCCAGGCCGTGAACATGCTGCTGGGAGGCCATGTAGAGGCAGCTCAGGTGGGGTTTCCGGTGGCCTGGCCCCAGGTGCAGGGAAAGCAGATCCGCTGCCTCGCTTATTCTTTACCTACAAGAAGTGATATTTATCCCGGTGCCCCTACCTATGTAGAGAAAGGGTTTGACATTCGCTTTGCTATCAACCAGGGAATTGCCGCCCCCCAGGGCACACCCAGGGAGATCATAAAGAAGCTGCATGACGCCTTTGCCGCCGCTTACAATGACAAAAGCACCAAAGAAGTCATGGCGACGATTCGCTTTACGCCGAATTATCTCAACCCCGAAGATACGGGCAAATACATCCGAGAGATGTATCAATATATGGGCGAAAATATCAAGAAATTGGGCGTCACGCTCAAAAAATAGATAGATAAGCTCCCAATTCATACTCGGGCAGAGTCCCGGGCAGCTTTGATCAGCGGCGGGAAACTGTAAGTGGGCAGGGAACAACCCGGAGCCAGGATGAACTTGGTGTTACCAGCTTGGGCGAGGGCTGCTTTGACTTGATCGCGAATGATCTGCACTGAAATATAGGGAAATTTGACATGGTCTAATCCAGCCATAAGGGTGCAAGAGGTCCGCCGTCGCGCCTCGGCAATCGTCGGCCCTCCGTTCAAGTCTGCCCAGGAAAGAGCGTGTACCGGGTAATCCAGCAGACGGTTGAAGTATAGCTTTTCCCCATGGGCATGGAGGATATGGAATTCTCCTTTGCCTTGAATGGCCTTCAGAAATTCGAGGTCGAAGGGACGCATGAATTGCTCGTACTGCTCCGGGGTCACACTCTCCGCAGTGGCCGGAACTGATAGAAATATTCCGGCCGTTCCCCTCTCCAGGCTGGCCAGAGCGTACTGAATGAGGTTTTCGTTCACAACCTTGAGAGCGCGTTTGAGCGCCCGGGAATAATCGGTCATTAGCTGCGGCATCGCCTCTTTGACCAAGTTCCGCCGCAGCGTATTCCAGGCGTTGAACACCGTATCCACGAACCAGGCCTTTCCGCGGAGCGCCTTGGCGATTATTTCAATGGCTCTCAACTGGTTTCCCATGGGGGTCTGGGTAACGTCAAAGGCTGTGAGTTTCTCGAGATCAGCGGGGGTGGCCATAACCTCCAGGCCTTTCGGCATCGGATAGTCGTAGTCGTTCATCACCTTTAAAAAATCCAGGTCGTAGGCCTCAAAGAATTCCAGGTGCACCTGGGCGGTGCGCTCGGGGGAAGCGTGCTGGGTCCCAAAATGATACCAGACAGAAAATGGGGGTCGGTCGGCGAGCTCACCGGCCAACGTAGCCCGCAGTCTTTCTATCTTTGTCATGACATTTCCTCTTTAGAGTAACCTCGATCCCTGACACTCTCTTTATATGCTTTCTTCTTCATACACGTTCGCAATGCAGCACAAAAAAGTTACTTTTTCCGTATCGCTTAAATTTTTCATGCTGTGAGGCTCCATGGTGGGAATGAAGACAAAATCGTTGGGGCCCATGATCTTTTCTTCCACCTTCTCATCGGTCTTAGGATCATAAGAGGTAATCGATAAGCGTCCGCTCAAAATATACATGGTCTGATAATAAAGATGATTGTGAATCGGGATGGAGCCGCCGGGTCCAATGGTGAAGAACCGCAGGCCATACTCCGGCGCTCCCTCTGGCCCCGCCTGGGAAAGCCAGCGAATCCACACATCTTTTACCGGCAGGGGTTTTGCCCTGTAGGGATATGTTTCGATTTTCTGATCCTTTTTGTCATTCACATTCATTACAATCATACTTTCCCCCTTATTTTTTGGTGATCTGGTCTGTTCGTTCATTTAGTCTATCTGGTTTTCCAGGACCCGAAGACCAGACAGATAAAACGGCCGGAGAGACCAATAATTTTTCTGATAGTCACGTTTCTAAAAAATTTCTACCCTTTTTTAAGAAGTTGTCAAGAAAATTCGTCCAGGGACGATAATTTTTCTTCTTCCGATGAAATGGCCGACGGTTGACAAAGGGGCCGGACTGTCATATCCTGCGCTTTCAGGGGCCCGGAAGAAAAGTGGGCCCTTGGTAAGCTTTCAGCAAAAATTTGGTCAACGAATTTGGAGATGAACCAGAAATTTAAAAGGAGCTCCCGATGATTAAAAAGGTAGATCACATAGCCATCGCGGTTCGGAATCTAAATGAGTCCAGGGAAAAAATTGAGGATCTTTTTGGAGCAAAGTTCATTGTGGAAAAAGTAAATCCGGAAGGGCAATACAAAGTGGCCATTTTTCAGGTGGGGGAAAGCACCTTTTCCATGTTAGAACCTACCAGCCCGGAGGGGTTTGTGGCCAAGCACATTGAGCGTTATGGTGAGACCGCCCAGCATATGGGTCTGGAAGTGGAGGATTTGGACAAGTTTATCGATCATCTCCATTCCAGGGGTATGAAGACATCTGGCTATACTGAAATCGAAGGCGTCCGCAAGGAAGTTTTGGTTGGACCGAAGAATCCCTTGGGCATCATTCTTCAGGTTTTTGAATGGCTCGGGGAATACAAACAGGCAACCCCGGAGAAGCGGATGACCAAGGTCTGGGGTTGAAGGAAGCCGGAGCCGCAGAATTCAAAATGGAAATTGAAAATCGTAAATTGGAATGATTAAATATAAAAGGGTTTCTTGAAAACAGATGAGTGGGGGTGGATTATGAAGACTGATATGAAAAAATACGAGAAATTTTATGAACGGCTGGCGCTAAAGGAGCATCCCCTGGCGGTGTTTTACAGCGATGAAGAACCAACGCGGGGGATCCGGCCCAAGGGAGGGGGACGCGAGTGTTTGATTGCCCTGTTAAAACGCGCACGCCATCATGGAGAGGTGGTCTATTTTGACGAAAATCATGTCGGCTGTCCGGGTGGGGCCTATTATATGGGCTTTCGCGCCATGTCCATGCCGAAGATCGAGTATTTTCTCTCCTGCGGAATCCCCGGGGAGATGGAAGGCGAGAGGTACATCAAAACCCCGGAGCGCGCGAAGGAATATTTTGCTTCTGTCAAGCCGAAGAAAGCGCCGGCGAAGTACGGGATTTTTAAGGCCTTCGATAAGCTGGCGCCGAATGAAGAGCCCGAAGTCATCATTTTCTTTGCTCCTCCAGATGTGCTCTCGGGCCTGGTTGTACTGACGAGTTATGCCACCGAGCGGATGGATGCCGTGCGCGTAACCTTCAGCTCCGGCTGCGGAGCGATTGTCACCCATCCCTTGAAGGAAGCAGAAAAAGGAAATCCTCAGGCCATTCTCGGCATGTTCGACGTCTCGGCCCGCCCCTTCGTGGAGCCGAACGTGCTTACGTTAGCCATGCCCACAAAATTATTTCTCACCCTCCTGGAGAATCAAGACGAAAGCTTCCTCATAACAGAAAGCTGGAAGAAGGTGCGGGAAAGAATTTATTCCCATCCCCACTTCTGAAAAACCGCATGGCATTGCTCGGTCTTCAGAAAATCAATAAACATTCTGGCGGACTCTTTGTTTTTGTAGAAGTGGGTACTGACGACTGGCGTCCCGCGGAAAATTCTTTCCTCCTTGGGCAGCCGCACCAAATCCGTTACTTCTTCTAAGCGGTAGTGCCATGACTCAAAGGTGATCCAGACATCGAGCGTTGTTGTAGTTTTCCATCTTTCGATAGCTTCCGCGCTGCTCGAAACGTTCACCGTAATCCCCTTTTGAAGGTCAGGGATAAGACCCTGGACTCCGGCGATATCTTGCCATAAGCCGACCTGGTCTGAGCCATTCACAACTAAAAGTCGGATATTGTCCTTTGCCAAATCCGCAAGCGATCTAATCTTTTTGGGATTTCCTTTCCTTACCAAGATTCCCACCGCCCTGGGGTAGAGACTGACCCGAGTCCCTTCGTCGACGAGTCAGGAATGATTGGCAACGAACTGGGTGAGCATATACTCCGACCCCTCATAAATAACGTCGGCTTCCTGTTTGGCTCGAGCGGTCCATGTGGCTTCTGGCCCGGCCAGGACTTCGGCTTTGATCCCGTATTTCTTTGAAAACATCTGGGCACACTCTTTGAATGGAGCAGACAGACCTTCCGGGCCATAAATCCGCAATCCCTTCTCCTGTGCCAGGATAGAACTTTCAGGAAAAAAGCCCAGTATGGCGAGGATCCCAAGGAAGATCATCAGGGAGGTTTTCCTGGTCATCTCTTCATCTTCCAGCTAAATATTGCCAGTTGTGGAAAAATCAAAAGCGGCTTCTTCCACTCAATAGGTGCATAAGAATTTCACGCATTATTGCTTGGGCCCTTTGCCCCCCACCCTAACCCTCCCCCTCGGAGGGGTGTATAGACT
>CAYQWO010000144.1:0-8078 GCA_964421095.1 uncultured Syntrophaceae bacterium | reverse complement strand
TTAGCTCATCAGCATACGCATATGAGATTAGCCGCCCATGGGGGACTTCTGTGTATCCCTTTTCTTTGTGCGAGAATTCGGTTACTTTTTTGGCCGAGAATTTTTTGAAATACTCTTTCACCGAGGCAAGGATCTTAAGCTCGCTGTCGGAGAATAGCGAAAGATCTGGTTCCTTCATCGAAACAAATTTCTCCCCTACGGCCTCTTTGGTATAGGCGACCTCTTCAGCCTTTATCGCCCCTTCTTCAAGGAGAGTCGCAAAGTAATAAGCATACTTGTCCGGTGCTGGACCGAAAGGAATATGGGCATACCTGGCCCCTGTGATGGATACGGAATATTCCTTGAAATGTTTGAAATCGGCATAAAAAAGAAGCTTGTTCAGTTTGGTTTTAGGAACACCCCCCTTACAGAAGAAAATAATCGCATTAAAAAGCTTGGCAAGATCAAGTTTCCTGTACCCGCAAAACTCATCGGGCTCATATCTTCCAAAACGTTCTTCATATATCTTTTCAAATGAGTAGGCCGCCTCTTCTGCTGCTTCCAATTCTTTAACCAGACGCTCCCTTCTCTCTTTGGAGAGGGCTCCGGGAGTAGCGCTGATCAACTTCAAAAGATTGCGCGGTTCCATGGCCAGACGCAATGCTCTTTCGTGGGTCTCATCCTGAAGAGCCCCGTTTTCATAACGGCTCAAGGTTGCACCTCCCCAACCGAGAAGATTGCTCATCTCACCCTGGGTAAGGCCGTACTTTTTGCGAAGAGTCCGAATCTCCTCCGGTTGCACCATGCCGTGAAGCCGGCGGTATTCCCTATATGCCTTATCCAGCGGATCATCGTCCGACCGGGGATCTTCAAATTCTTCCCCACACTTTTTGCACTTGAAATATTCCATTTCGACCTTGATCGGTTCTCCCCGGACTTTAATCTCCTCAACCGAACGAACCAATTCAAGTTTGGTCTCCTTTTCGCAATGGGGGCAAATTCCTTTCATTTTTCACTCCTCCTTTTTTCTGCGCGAAAGGGAAAACAAAGCGGATATCTTGCGGGATGAAACGATATGCATTTGGCAATTTTTTCCTTGCCAGCCTTTGCAATCTTGAGTTTTATATAAACTTCCTTCCCGCCAATCTGTTTCCCAAACACCCATATTTCTCCTGGCTTATCCTTATCCATTTCAGGGCCTTCGCAGTAATCTGCCGGTGTAAGGCTCAGTATCTCGTCTCTTTGGTTTCTCTTCGTTAGACCCAATTCAGCAAGGGATTTGATGTTCTCAGGGCGCGGTATAACGTCCAACCCCCGCCCTGTTGCTACAATCTTTTTGAATTCCTTCAGAAATCTTACGACCCTGGCCTTTTTTGCGTCGTCCAATTAATTGCTCTCCCGTCGATAAAAGAGCCAGAAACCTAATAAATTATACATCATAAAGATATTTTGTCAATAGAAATTTATCATATGATAAATTTCTTATCGGCATTAACGCCTCGCTTATTAACGCCTGAATTTTCGGAGTCGGCATTTTAGCTTAGATTATTCTTGGGGTAATTCCGATATTTCCAGCGGATTTTGACCATCATCTTCAGGGCATTCAGCATGATCTTGCGGTTGAAAGTAGATTCTCCGGCCTTCCTTTCTTCCAGGATATACGGGACTTCTTTGATCCGGAACCCACGCTTGTACGCTTTATACAGAACCTCTTCCACCACCGAAGGGCCCCTGGACATGATTTGATCCAGTTCAATCGCTTGGAGAACTTCCCGGCGGAAAACGCGGTAGCCGGAAGTGCAGTCCCGGAACGGCAGGCCGAGTACCAGTCGGATATACGCGTTGGCCAGGCGGGTAATCAATTTTCTCAGAAAATGTCTTCCTCGTTCCCCACCCCCCTTCACCAAGCGCGAACCGATGAGCAAGTCGCAATCTTCCATCTGGTTGAGAAAAGAAGGTATGTAGAAGGGCTGGTGGGAAAAATCCGCATCCATCTCGATAACGAAGGGAATGCCCTGGTCGACGGCGTACTGGAAACCCCTGATCCCCGCGGTCCCCCGGCCACGTTCTTCCTTCCGCAGGATCAAGTGTACCCGGGGATCTTCGTGCCGCAGCCGCTCAACGATCGCCGCCGTTCCATCCGGGGAATCATCGTCTACGACCACCGCGCCAATATCCGGTCCCTGCCCGAGAATATCGCGCAAGAGCGATTCAATGTTGGGTGCCTCGTTGTACGTGGGCACCATGGCCATGGCTCTCATAGGGATTCCTCTGCCCGTTGGGTAATCCTTCCCAGGGAAAGGTTTCCGGCAAAGACCAAAACCACGCCCAACGAAGTTTCCATCAAAAAGGAAAGAGCATGCAGGACGATGGCATACCCCAAAGCCACCTCCTTACTTACCTGAAAGGACATCAAAACGAGGATGACAGCGTAATGAAACGTGCCGATGGCTCCGGGTGAGGAGGGAATGATCTTGGCGAAAGCGGCAAAGACGACAACCATCACCGCAGCTTGAAACGGCAGGAAGATTCCGCACGCTGCTAAAACCAGGTGGGCCACCAGAAAGACCATTAACCACATGGATAAAAGGGCGGCTAAGGCATAAAAGATGTAACGGCCGGTGACCACCCGGGTGCCCTGGAAAATATTGTTCAGAACGGATTGAATTTTCTCGGCGAACCGGCCAAAAAGGCGGGCCAGCAGCTTATTCACCCACCCCAAAAACTTTTCCTCCCGGCGCATCACCACAAAAAGGACCAAAATCATCGCCAGGGCGACAAACCCCACGAGCATTCCGCTCGTTCGGAGCCAGGGAGGCAGGGAGACAGAAGGCAAAAGAATCAGGAGGAAGGCCGTCAGAACCAGGATGTCCAGAAGATGCTCCACAGCCACGGTGGAAAGACAGAGGGTCTTGGGAAGCTTCTCCCTTTCCCCCATCAAGTAGCCCCGGGCCAGCTCTCCCATCTTGGCCGGGAAGAGATTATTGACCATCAACCCGATGATCAAAACGATGGTGGTGGATATCAGCGAGATGGATTTTTTGGCCGGCTTGAGCAAATAGCGCCATCCGTTCCCTTTTAAAAAAAAGCAGGAAACCTGGCCGGCCATAGCCAGAACGAGATATAAAAAATTGACTGACTGAAGGGACGCCCACAGGGCGTTGAAGTCGATTTTCCTGAGGGAGAGGTAGATGGCCGCAGCGCTGATGAGGAGGCCGATCAAAAAATTTAAGTGCGCTCGCCAGTAGGAAGCCATCCTAATTTCAAGCCCGCCTTCCCCGCCCGCGGTCAGGAAGCAAGGCCAGGATCTTTTGCATCACCTCCCCCGCCCCGATGGCCTCCATGCAATTCGGCGTGATTGAGCAACTCCTCCGGTAACAGGGTGCGCAGAGGAGGGGGGAGACGATTTTCTCTCCCCGCCCGTACAGTTCAATCTCCTGGGCGCAGGTCGGACCAAAAAGGGCCACCACTTTTTTCTTCAGGCCGATGGCCAGATGCAAAGCAGTCGTATCCCCGCTGACCACCAGATCACAGAGATTGATCAGAGCCGAGAACTGCCCCAGGGTATTCTCACAGCCGGCATCGAAGGTCGCTCTTTTTGTTTTCCGCAGGATTTTTCGATTCCGATCCTTTTCCTTGGGGCCGCCTAAAAGCAGAAGACGGATTTTCTTCTCCGGCTTTAAACCCTCGATGAGCTGCAGGTACCCTTCCAATGTCCAGGCTTTGTTGGCGAAAACATCCCCGGCTCCGGTGTTCAGGCCGACGACGCGATCCCCTTTTTTCAGACCCGCCCGTTTGGCAAAAGCCTCCGCAAAGGCCAGGTCTTCCGGCGCTAAGAAGAGGAGATATTCATCCTTCCGGTAATCCAGCTCCGCTGCCTCGAAGATCAATTCCGGGTACGTTTTCTGATTGCGGTGAAACTTGAGGTCGTCGGATAGCCCCAGGAAAAAGGCGTATTCGCTGGCTTGATTCAGGGGGTAGACATTTCCCTCCGGCCCGAGCCCAAAGCCCCTCTTTTCTCGGGCCTGGACCTTCGAAGCAATGGCCGCGCCCCGGGGCTCTTTCTCCAGGCCGATGACCAGATCAAAAGTTTCCAATTCCAGCGGCAAAACGGAAGAAAAATCGAAGGGAAGGAGGCGGTCGATATGCGGGTTATTCTTCAGCAGCGGCAGAGCTTCTTTGTCCGCAACCCAGGTAATATGGCTCTGGGGGTACGCCCTCTTTAGACCGGATAGCAATGGAGTCGTACGCAGTACATCCCCGATGGCCGCCAGCTTGACGATCAGGATGCGCTTGCCCATGGGGCTGTATTGATCGCACCCCTCACAAACCCGTTTGAACTCGCAGGGCCGGTCGCCGAGGAAGTGCCGACAATCTAATTTCCAGGAATTCATCCCTTCTTCTCCGGCACCGAATCAAATCGATGGAACTGCATGGTGAAGGTCCCTCGCCCTTGGGTCAATGAACGCAGGTCCGTGGAATAGCCGAACATCTCCTTTAAGGGGACGAAGGCCTCCACAATGCTGACTTTCCCCTTCGATTGGATTTGCTCAATCCGGCCTTTGCGGGCGCTCAAGTCTCCGATGACTTCTCCCAGGAATTCTTCGGGCACGACCACTTCCGTTTTCATGATTGGCTCGAGCAAGATCGGCTGGGCCTTTTGACACCCTTCCCGAAAAGCCAGAGCCGCCGCGACCTGGAAAGCCAGGGGGGTAGAATTTCCTTCCCGATACGTTCCGCCGAGCAAATCGACCTTGAGGTCCACTACGGGGTACCCAGAAACCACGCCGGTCCCGGTGGATTCCTTGACGC
Organism: uncultured Syntrophaceae bacterium; assembly: GCA_964421095.1. Classification (GTDB taxonomy): domain Bacteria; phylum Desulfobacterota; class SM23-61; order SM23-61; family SM23-61; genus CAYQWO01. The sequence goes on along the minus strand of CAYQWO010000144.1, from coordinate 3,287 downwards.
CGACTTCAATGCTGGGGATAAATTCTTCGGGGATGGTCCCATCGACGGAAGCCTTGCTGAATTCGACCCCTGAACCCCGTGGGCGTGGTTCCAGCCGGAGGCGTACATGGCCGAAATGGACTACCCCTTCAATTTCCCTCTCGAACTTCCCTTCCGCTTCAATAGCCTGAGTGATGGTCTCGCGGTAAACGACCTGGGGCTTGCCCACGTTCACCGAAACGTTGAAATCTTCCATAAGCCGCCGCACGATTACATCCAGATGCAGCTCTCCCATGCCGGAGATGACGGTCTGCCCCGTATCCTCATCGAATTTCACCCGAAAGGTAGGGTCTTCTTCAGTCAGCTTTTGCAGGAAAAATTCGAGTTTCTCCTGATCCGCCCGGGACTTCGGCTCAATGGCCACGGAGGTAACTGGCTCGTAGGTATCGATGCGTTCCAGGATGATCGGGTGAGCCGCATCGCACAGGGTATCGCCCGTCGTGGTCCCTTTTAAACCCGCGACCGCGACGATGTCCCCCGCCCGAACCTCCGCAATCCGCTCTTTCTTATTGGCATGCATGCGGAAGAGGCGGGCCACTCTCTCCCGCTTCCCTTTGGTGGAGTTGTACACCTCCTGCTCCGTGCGCAGGACCCCGGAGTAAACCCGGATGTAGGTCAGCTTCCGTCCTTCATCGGTCATGATCTTGAAGGCCAGCGCGGTGAAAGGCTCCTGGTCAGAGCTGCGGCGGGATTCCGCCTCGCCGGCCTTCGGGTTGAAACCTGCGACTGGGGGGATGTCCACGGGAGCCGGGAGGTAGTCTACGACCGCATCCAGGAGCGGCTGGATGCCCTTGTTGCGCAGAGCAGCTCCGCAGAGCACGGGCACAAGCTCAAACTTTAGAGTGGCCTGGCGTAGAACCGCTTTGATCTCCTCCAAGGAGATCTCCTGCCCCCCTAAGTATTTCTCCATGAGAGGATCACTCTTCTCGACCAGGGTCTCCAGCAATTGCTCACGAAATTTCTGGGCTTCAGGGAGGAAATTCTCCGGAATCTCAACCTCATGGAAGGTGGCCCCCAGAGTCTCCTCATCCCAGAGGATCGCCTTCATCTTGATCAGGTCGATGACTCCCTGAAAGTGTTCTTCCTCTCCCAAGGGAATCTGAACGATAACGGGCCGGGTCCCCAGCTTTTCCTTCATCATCTGCACCGTCCCGAGAAAATTGGCCCCCACCCGGTCCATCTTGTTGATGAAGGTGATTCGCGGCACCCGGTATTTATCGGCCTGATGCCAGACCGTCTCCGACTGAGGCTCCACTCCTCCCACCGCGTCAAAAAGGGCTACCACCCCATCAAGCACCCGCAAGCTTCTCTCCACCTCGATGGTGAAATCCACATGCCCGGGCGTATCGATGAGGTGAATTTCATAACCCTTCCAGGGGAAGGTGGTCACGGCAGAAGTGATGGTAATGCCCCGCTCCTGCTCCTGGGGCATCCAATCCATGACAGCCTCCCCGTCATGGACTTCGCCCATCTTGTGGGACCGGCCCGTGTAGTAAAGGATGCGTTCGGTAACTGTGGTCTTACCGGCATCGATGTGGGCCATGATCCCGATATTGCGAATTTTATTCAACCGGCCTTTGCCTTTGGGTGCAGCCATTGGTTCCTTATAATGATAGTCTTCAGGTCTCAGCCATCGGCCCGCAAATGCCAAAACTATTTGCCACAGAGGTCACTGAGAACACAGAGTCTCAAATATCGTGTCAAAAGAATACTGCGAAGCAGCGAAGTACATCTCTTCATTCGTCTCTGTATTTACAATATCCTCCTCTATGAACTCTGTGTTCTCTGTGGCCAAAAAATCTTAAAAATACTTTTCCCGCATTCTCTTGGAGAGTTCGGCCAGAAGACCCATGGCCTTCTCCGCATCTTCCACGGACGTCAATCCCATTCCGCAGCTGGGGGTCAGGAGGCACCTCTCGCGCAAAGTTTCTTCGTGGATCCCCCTCCCGGCCAGGCCGCGAAATCCTGCTTCCAGCTTTTCCATAAGAACTTCCACCGTTTCCCGGCCAGTGAACTCCGAGGTGGGAACGATCCCCCAAGCCAAAACTCCGCCGCGGGAGAGAAAATCTTCCGCGGCTTCCGGGTAAAGGGAAAAACGCTCCCAGAATCCCCAGGCATCAAAATTGAGGATGTCTACCTTTGTCGAAAGGAGCAGCGACCAATCCGTGTTTCCGCAGCAATGCACCCCCACCCGCGCTCCTTGGGCCTGAAACTCTTCGATCACCTCGTTCAATCGTCCGGTGATGGTTGCCCCATCCACGCTGAAAAACGCTGATCCGTAACCGGAAAGCCCTGGCTCATCGAGAAAAAGAATGACTTCCTCGCAGACCGTTTTCATCCTCTGAATGATCCATCGGCCCCTGAGCAGCAGCCCTTTAAGGATCGCATCAAAGGCCACCTCGTTGTGGATGATGTCTTTGCCTTGGCCATCTTGCGTCGCCAGGCCGAAAGTAATCGGCCCGACGATCTGCCCCTTGAAGAACTGTAAGGGTGGTTTTCTCTCGTCCAGATGCCGAAGCATCCCCTCGAAGCCACCCGCATACCTTGAAGGAAGGCGGTAAGATTCTGCATCTCCGGCCAGGTATAAACGGTAAACCTTCTCTAATTCCTGGGCTTCATCGAGAGTGCCATCGAACGAAACCTCCCCTTTTGGTTCATCCACCTTCAGAAAAGGGAGGCCCGGACTGACCTGAACATTCATACTCTCCAGCACACTGTGCTTAGGCAGCTGGGGCCAAAAAGGGGTTTGAGGAAAACTCCTGGTGATAAGTGCACAAGCCCGCTGCGGGTCTGTATGGGGTAAGCTCCCCACACCAGTGGCCAGAAAGCAGGGCCGAAATTTTTTCTTATCACTTCTTTCCATAAAAATAAGGGAAACACATTGATTTATTTTAAAAATTTATAGTAGGCAATTTCCGAAGCCTTGTCAAGATAAAAGGGATTTAGCTATGTTGTAATCTGGAATTTATCCCTTGACCCTACCCCCTTTTTTCTATAGATTTTAGTCAGACACCCCTCGCAAAGCGGATGGCTTGATGAGTAGGGCCGCCTCAAAGGCGGTCGATCCATTAACCCAAACGTAGCGCTAAAGCGCGCTTCAGTTGCTTAATTACAAAATCTGTTTGGCTCCGCTTAGGCTGGTTTAAGGAGGTTTCCCATGAGCCTGGATGAAAAGAAGGACGAAATCACTCTTACTCAATTTCTCGACGCCGTCTCCGAAGGGAGCGCCACCCCGGGCGGAGGGAGCG